>DATKCI010000064.1:0-30144 GCA_035513255.1 Piscinibacter sp.
TCACCAGGTCGCCCAGCGTCATGCGCCCGTCGACGACACCGCTGGTCGCGCGCCACAGCATCGCGATCAGGCCGGTGGCGATGATCAGCTGCTGACCGGTGTTGAGCACCGACAGCGTGGTCTGCGACTTCAGCGCCGCGCGGCGCAGCCGCTCCAGGCTCTCGTCGTAGCGCTTCGCTTCGTAACCCTCGTTGTTGAAGTACTTGACCGTCTCGTAGTTCAGCAGCGAATCGACCGCCTTGGTGTGCGCCGTCGAGTCGAACTCGTTCATCTGCTTGCGGAACTGCGTGCGCCAGTTCGTCACGACAATCGTGAAGAGGATGTAGCAGACCAGCGCGGCGACCGTGATCCAGGCAAACCACGCGTCGAACTTCACCGCCAGCAGGGTCAGCACCAGCGTGACTTCGATCAGCGTGGGAAAGATGCTGTACAGCGAGTAGGAGATCAGGGAATGCACGCCGCGCGTGCCGCGCTCGATGTCGCGCGTCATGCCGCCGGTCTGGCGCTCGAGGTGGAAGCGCAGGCTCAGCGAATGCAGGTGGCGAAACACCTGCAGCGAGATGCTGCGCGCCGCGCCTTCGGTGGCCTTGGCGAAGACGAGTTCGCGCAGCTCGGTGAACAAGGAGGTCGATAGCCGAAGCGCCCCGTAGGCCACTAGCAGCCCGATCGGCACCACGAGCACGGCACGAACGTCGCCGGGCGGGATCGTCAGGTTGTCGACGAGTTCCTTCAACAGCAGCGGCACGCCGATGTTCGCCATCTTCGCGCCCACCATGAAGGCGAGCGCGAGCATCACCCGCCAGCGGTAGTGCCACAGGTAGGGCACCAGCTTGCGCAGCGTCGCGGTGTCGGACCGAGGCGCGGGCGAAGTGCCCGGCGGAGCCGGCGGAGCAGGAGAATCGAGAACGGCGCGGCGCATCGTGGAAGAATGGGCGTCAAACCATGAAGAGGTGGAGCAATATGCCCGAAGTTTCAAGCCACGTCGGCAACCTGATTCCGGACTCGGTGGCGCCGCTGCAGTTGCCGGCCGACCGCCAGCTCGTGATGCGGGTGATGCCGATGCCGGCCGACGCCAACGGCAACGGCGATATCTTCGGCGGCTGGATCATGGCGCAGGTCGACCTGGCGGGCAGCGTGCTGCCGGCGCGCATCGCGAAGGGCCGCATCACGACCGTGGCGGTCAACGAGTTCATCTTCAAGCAGCCGGTGTCGGTCGGCGACCTGCTGAGCTTCTACGCGAAGGTGGAACGCATCGGCCGCACGTCGGTCACCGTGAACGTCGAGGTTTATGCCGAGCGCAATCCGGCCGACCTGCACGTCGTGAAGGTCACCGAAGCGAAGCTCACCTACGTGGCGATCGACGCGAACGGCCAGCCGCGCTCCATGCCGACGCTGGAGCGGGAGGGCTGATCGTGAAGTTGCTGCGCAACCGCGAGGAAGCCGGCCGCCGCCTGGCCGCGCGGCTCGTGCAGCACGCCGGCACCGATGCGGTCGTTCTCGCATTGCCGCGCGGCGGCGTGCCGGTGGCTGCGGAAATCGCCCTTGCGCTGCGCACGCCGCTGGACCTGCTGTTCGTGCGCAAGATCGGCGTGCCGTGGCAGCCGGAGCTGGCCTATGCCGCGGTGGTGGACGGCGATCCGCCGGAACTCGTGATCAACGACGACGTGGCTCGCTTTGCACCGATGAGCGAGGCCGAGCTGGCCGCCGCCATGCAGGACGAAATTGCCGAGATCGAACGGCGGCGGGTCGCCTATGCCGGCGGGCGGGCGGCGCTTCCCGTGACCGGCCGGACCGCGATCGTCGTCGACGACGGCTTGGCGACCGGCACGACGGCGCGCGCCGCCTTGCAGGCGCTGCGCCGCCGGCGGCCGTCGAAGCTGATCCTCGCGGTGCCGGTCGCGCCGGCCGAGACGGTGAACGAACTGAGCGGGCTGGTGGACGAGCTGGTGTGCCTGGAAATGCCGGAGCCGTTCCGCGCGATCGGACTGCACTATGAGGACTTCCATCAGCTGAGCGACGATGAAGTGGTGGCGATCCTGAACTCGTAGCCCGGATGAAATCCGGGAGCGGTGGTCGTTTTCGGACGCAACGCCCCGGATGTCATCCGGGCTACGAGGACTGAGGACGACCGGAACGTCGTCGCGCCCCCAGCGCCGCCCGTCATACCGGCGAAAGCCGGTATCCACTCCGACGCCTCAGTCGACGAAGAAGTCCGGGATGAAGTCCTTCGTGCCCGGCATGACGCTGTACGGTTCCAGGTCGGTGATCCCGTGCTGCGCGAGCAGCGTGTCGTCGATGAAGAAGTTGCCGGTGGTCGTCTTCGCGTCGCTGGTCAGAATCAGGTAGGCGGCGTCGGACAGGATCTCGGGCTTGCGGCACTTGTCGATGTTCACGCCGGGGATCATCTGCAGCGCCGCCGTGGCGATGGCCGTGCGCGGCCACAGGCTGTTGACGGCGATGCCGTGCGGCCGAAACTCGCCGGCGTGCCCGAGCGTGCATTCGCTCATGCCGTACTTGGCCATCGTGTAGGCCACGTGGTTCTTGAACCAGTGTTCCTTCATGCTCAGCGGCGGCGACATGTTCAGCACATGCGGGTTGCGCCCTGCCTTCGCGGCCTTGATGAGGTGCGGCAGGCAGGCCTGCGTGCACAGGTAGGTGCCGCGCACGTTCACGCCGAACATCAGATCGAAACGCTTCATCGGCGTGTCGGGCGTCGGCGTGAGGCTGATCGCGCTCGCGTTGTTGACGAGGATGTCGATGCCGCCGAAGGCCGCAACGGCCTGCTCCACGGCGGCCAGCACGCTGGCTTCTTCGCGAATGTCGGTCTGCACCGGCAGGGCCTTGCCGCCGGCGGCTTCGATCTCGGCGGCGGCCGAGTAGATCGTGCCGGGCAGCTTCGGGTTCGCCTCGGCCGTCTTGGCCGCGATGACGATGTTGGCGCCGTCGCGCGCCGCCCGCTTGGCGATGGCGAGGCCGATGCCGCGCGACGCGCCGGTGATGAAGAGCGTTTTGCCTTTGAGGTTCATGGTGTCGTCTCCTGGTTCAAGATGGTTGTGGCGATGAAGCGCGCCAGCGCCTCGCCGCAGCACCGGTACACCGGCTCGCCGGGGTGAAAGCCGTCGGACGCCATGCAGTCGGCGGCCAGGCTGATGTCGATCGGCACGTGCGACACGTCGCTGCGCGTGGCCGCCCATCGTGCCGTCGCCGCATCGTGGCGGCGTGCGTCGCTGCCGATGATCCAGCGCAGCGGCTGCGGCAGCAGCGGGAACTGGTGCATCGGCGGCAACGGCGCGAAGACGACGTGGTGCACGGAGGTGTTCTCGAGCAGCCAGTCCGCCAGCGCGGCGCGGTGCTGCACCGCGCGGTGGGACGGCACCTGGTCGATCACGTCGTTGACGCCCAGCACCACGACGGCGACGTCGGCCGCTTGCGGCCGCCCGCGCAGCACCATGTCCAGCGCCTGCGCCGACGTGATGCCGCTTCTGGCGAGCAGCTGCCATCGCACGCGCCGTTGCCCTTCCTTCGCCAGCGTGCGGGTCAGGTAACCGGCCAGCGCCGTCTCCTGCGTCGGCACGCCGACCCCCGCGCCCGACGAGTCGCCGACGATCAGCAGGCGCAGCGACGGCCCGTCGCCGATCTCGCCGCTGCGCGGGCCGTCCGCTTCGGGCAGCACCGGCGCACGCCGCCGCGTCGTGACGGCTTGCGCCACCAGCAGCGGCGACAGCATCAGCTTCAGCGCCAGCGACATGGCAGCGTCAAGAGAATTGCGAGAAATCGGGCTTGCGCTTCTGGAAGAAGGCGCTGAACGCTTCGCGGGCCTCGGGGCTCGTCAGCCGCTCGCTGAAGATGCCGCCCTCGACGGCGATCGTCTCCAGCACCTTCTCGACGCTCGCACGGCGCATCAGCTTCTTGCTGTCGCGCACGGCGCCCGGCGGCAGACTGTTGAAGCGCTCGGCCATGCGGCGTGCGTGGTTCACGACCTCGCCGGCCGGCAGCACCGCGTTCGCCACGCCGATGTCCACGGCGTCCTGCCCGGTGAACGGGTCGCCGAGCAGCAGCTTTTCTGCCGCCTTCACGTGCCCCGCGAGCTGCGGGAAGATCAGGCTGGAAGCAAATTCCGGCACCAGCCCGAGGCTCGTGAACGGCATCGCGAGCCGGGCCTCGTCGGACACGTAGACGAGATCGCAATGCAGCAGCATCGTCGTGCCGATGCCGATGGCCGCGCCGGTGACGGCCGCGACCACCGGTTTCTCGCAGCTCACCAGCGCCTTCATGAACTGGAACACCGGCGAGTCCATGCCCTGCTTGGGCCGCTGCATGAAGTCCTCGAGGTCATTGCCGGAGCTGAAGATGCCCGGCTGGCCGGTGATCAGCACCGCGCGCACGGCGGCGTCCGCTTGCGCGGCCTGCAGCGCCTGTGACATCGCGGCGTACATGTCGACGGTGATCGCGTTCTTCTTCTCCGGGCGCGCGATCTCGATGGTGGCCACGCCGTTCAGCGTCGCGGTCTTGATGCTCATGCTGCTGTCTCCTTGGGAATCTGGAAGCCTTGCAGCAGCGCGAGCGCGCGTGCCCACAAGGAGGTCTGGAACTGGTCTCGGAAAAAGCCGAAGTGCCCGATGCGCCCGGCCTGCACGTTAGCCGGCGCGATGCGTTCGACGCGGCGCGGCGCGTTGGCGTAGCAGTCGACGAGCACGTGCGTGCCGCGTTCGGTCATCAGCTCGTCGTCGGTCATCGACAGCGCGACGAGCGGGAAGCGCACGGCCTCGAACTTCTCGCGCACCGGCGCCCCCTCGGCGCCGACGTGGTAGCGCGGATTCAGGCACCACCGGCGCCACTGCAGCACCACGCCGGCCGGCAGGTCGCCGACCTTTCGCAGCTTGCGACCGGGAAAGTAGCCGAACAGCGTGGTGGCGATCGGAACCAGCACGTGCCAGAAGTACAGCACCATGCGCTTGAGCTGCGGCGCGTTGTCGCGCCAGTAGCCGCTGCCCGCGGCCACCGACACGAGGCCGGCGATCCGGTCGCGGTGCTTCAGCAGCCCGGGCAACTGCGCGCCCAGGCTGTGGCCGACGATGTACAGCGGCGCATCGCCGCTGCGGCGCAAGGCCTCGGCGATCACCGTGTCGAAGTCGTCGGTCCAGTCGAACAGGTCGGCCCGCAGCGTGCGCAGAGCGCCGTGCCGTGAGTCCCCCATGCCGCGGTAGTCGAAGCTCGCGACAAGGTAACCCTGATCCGCGAGCCAGCGCGCGAAGGCGGCGTAGTAGTCCTGGTTGACGCCCATTGCGCCGCCGATGACGACCACGCCGATCGGACGGGCCGGCGGTTCATGGAAGCGGGCCGCGATAACGGCGCCGCCGGTCGAGACGAGATCACATGACTGCATCCAACCTCCATCACAGCCGAAGGCTCCGACCCCTCCTTCCCCCTCTGGGGGAAGGCCGGGATGGGGGCCACGAAGCACAAAAGGTTGCCGCTTGTGGCGGCGGGGGAAGGGCCGCTTGTGGCAGCCTCTTCTTGTATCTCGGTCAGACGCGCTCGAAGATGCCTGCCGCGCCCTGACCGGTGCCGACGCACATCGTCACCATGCCGTATTTCAGGTTGTGGCGGCGCAGCGCGTGGATCACGGTGGCCGCGCGGATCGCGCCGGTGGCGCCCAGCGGATGGCCCAGCGCGATCGCACCGCCCATCGGGTTCACCTTGGCGGGGTCCAGGCCCACGCTGTTGATCACCGCGAGCGACTGCGCGGCGAACGCCTCGTTCAGCTCGATCCAGTCCATGTCGGCGAGGTTCAAGCCGGCGTAGCGCAGCGCGGCCGGGATCGCCTCGATCGGCCCGATGCCCATGATCTCGGGCGGCACGCCGCGCGCGGCAAAGCTGACGAAGCGGGCAAGCGGCTTCAGGTCGTACTGCTTGACGGCCTTCTCGCTCGCGAGGATCAGCGCGCCCGCGCCGTCGCTGGTCTGCGAGCTGTTGCCGGCGGTCACGCTGCCCTTCGCGGCGAACACCGGCTTCAGCTTCGCGAGGCCTTCGATCGACGTGTCCTTGCGAGGGCCTTCGTCGAGGTTGACGGTGCGCGTCTTCGTGCCTTGCTCGCCGGTCGCCAAGTTCGGGAAGCGCTCGACCACCTCGATCGGCGTGATCTCGTCGCTGAACTCGCCGGCCGCCTGCGCCTTCAGCGCGCGCATATGCGACTCCAGCGCGAACGCGTCCTGCGCCTCGCGGCTGACCTTCCACTGCGCGGCGACCTTCTCGGCCGTCAGGCCCATGCCGTAGGCGATGCCGACGTTTTCGTCCTTGGCGAACACCTCGGGGTTGAACGACGGCTTGTTGCCGCCCATCGGCACCAGGCTCATCGACTCGGCCCCGCCGGCGATCAGCACGTCGGCTTCGCCGACGCGGATCCGGTCAGCCGCCATCTGAATCGCCGTGACGCCCGACGCGCAGAAGCGGTTGACGGTCGCACCGCCCACCGGATGCGGGAAAGCCAGCGCGACCGCGATGCGCGCCATGTTCATGCCCTGCTCGCCCTCAGGGAAGGAGCAGCCGATGATCGCGTCTTCGATCGCCTTCGAGTCGAGCGACGGGACTTGTGTCATCGCGCTGCGAATGGCGGCGACGAGCAGGTCGTCGGGGCGGGTGTTCTTGAAGTAGCCCCGGCCGGAACGGCCGATCGGAGTGCGGGTGGCGGCGACGATGTAGGCGTCTTGAACTTGCTTGCTCATGATTTGTCCTTCATGTTTGGACCCTCCGCCGCAACCGGCAGAGAAGCATTGGCCCCCTCTCCCGCTTGCGGGAGAGGGTTGGGGTGAGGGTGGTGGGCTGTCAGCCAATCGAGAATCGCGGCCAAGACGCCATCCCGTTCAGTCAGCGCTTCGCGATCGTTGAACCTGAGCACGTGAAAGCCCATCTCGTTCAACTTGGCCGTCCGGCAACGGTCGTACTCGACAGCCTCGGCTTCAACGTGCTGCCCGCCGTCCAACTCCACGACGAGACCCGCTTCGACGCACGCGAAGTCAGCGAAGTAAGGCCCGATCGGGTGCTGCCGGCGGAACTTGTAGCCGGCCAGCTGGCGATTGCGCAGCCGCAGCCAAAGCGCGCGTTCGGCATCAGGTGAGGACTGGCGCAGGCCGCGCGCCCTCACCCTAACCCTCTCCCGCTTGCGGGAGAGGGGACTGGCCGTGCTGGCTTGGGGCGTCATGGCGTCTGCGAACGTCGGATCAATTGCGCACGGGCTTGCCCGTCTGCAGCATCCCCATGATCCGTTCCTGCGTCTTCGGGTGATCCAGCAGCGCGCAGAAGTGCTGGCGCTCGATCGCCATCAGGTACTCCTCCGTCACCAGCGACCCGGCATCCACATCGCCGCCGGTCACCACGTCGGCGACGCACGACGAGATGTGATAGTCGTGCGGGCTGATGAAGCCGCCGTCACGCATGTTGGCGAGCTGGCCCTGGATCGTCGCTTTTGCGTTGCGCCCGGCGACCGGGAACAGGCGCTTCAGCGGCGGACGGTAGCCGGCCTCGAACATCGCCTTCGCCTCCTGAACCGCCACGTACAGCAGCTCATCCTTGTTCGGCACGATCATGTCGCTGTCGAGCAGGTAGCCGAGCTTGCGCGACTCGATCGCGCTGGTGCCCACCTTGGCCATCGCGGCGTTCGTGAAACCGTCCTTCAGGAACGCGAAGATGTCGGCGTTCGCGTTGCCGGCCGCGGCCATCTCGGCCGCGCGGCGCGCGATGTACGCGAGCCCGCCGCCGCCCGGGATCAGGCCCACGCCCACCTCGACGAGGCCGACGTAGCTTTCCGTCGCCGCGACACGCTTGGCCGAATACACCGCCAGCTCGCAGCCGCCGCCGAGTGCGATGCCGCGGATCGCCGAGACCACCGGGACCTGCGCGTAGCGGATGCGCAGCATCGCGTCCTGCAGCTTCTTCTCTTCCGGCGCAATGCCCTTGCCGCCGCTCTTCATGAACACCGGCATCAGCGCTTCCAGGTTCGCACCGGCGGAGAACACGTCGTCCGGCGACCAGATCACGAGGCCTTTGTACTTCGACTCGGCGATGTCGAGCGCCTTCAGCAGACCTTCGGTCACCGTCGGGCTGATCAGGTGAAGCTTGGCGGTGATGCTCGCGATCACGACCTCATCGTCGAGCGTCCAGACACGCACTTCCTCATTCTTGAAGAGCTCGGTGCCCGCCTTCAACGGCGCGACCGACCCGTCACCGGCCAGGCTCTCGCGGAAGTACTGGCGCTGGTACACCGGCAGCGTGCTGCGCGGGACGTACTTGTTCTGCGACGCGCTCCACGAGCCTTCCGGCGTGTGCACGCCATCACGGCCGTCGAACACCCAGGCCGGCAGCGGCGCCTTGCTCAAGGCCTTGCCCGCATCGATGTCGGCCTTCACCCACTCGGCCACCTGCTTCCAGCCGGCTTCCTGCCACAGCTCGAACGGACCCTGGCTGGTGCCGAATCCCCAGCGCATCGCGAGGTCCACTTCGCGCGCCGACTCCGCGATGTCCGCCAGGTGCACCGCGGCATAGTGGAAGCTGTCGCGCAGGATCGCCCACAGGAACTGCGCCTGCGGGTTGGTCGACTCACGCAGCAGCTTCAGTCGCTCGGCCGGCGCCTTCTTCAGCATGCGGGCCACGATCTCGTCGGCCTTCTTGCCGGCCGGCACGTAGTCGCCGCTTGCAGGGTCCAGGCGCAGGATGTCCTTGCCGACCTTCTTGAAGAAGCCGGCGCCGCTCTTCTGGCCCAGCGCGCCCTTCTCGATCAGCACCTTGACGACCGGCGGCGTTGCGTACGCCGGGAAGAACGGGTCGTCGGCGAGGTTGTCCTGCAAGGTCTTGATGACGTGCGCCATCGTGTCCAGCCCGACCACGTCGGCCGTGCGGAAGGTGCCGCTGCTTGCTCGACCGAGCTTCTTGCCGGTCAGGTCGTCGACCACGTCGTAGCTCAGGCCGTAGGTCTCGGCCTCTTTCATCGTTGCGAGCATGCCGGCGATGCCGACGCGGTTGGCGACGAAGTTCGGCGTGTCCTTCGCGCGAACGACACCCTTGCCGAGGGCGGTGGTGACAAAGGCTTCGAGCTGGTCGAGGATCTCCGGCTGCGTTGTCGGTGTCGGGATCAGCTCCACCAGCGCCATGTAGCGCGGCGGGTTGAAAAAATGGATGCCGCAAAAGCGCGGCTTGATCTCTTCGGGCAGCACCTCGGACAGCTTGGTGATCGACAGGCCCGAGGTGTTCGAAGCGACGATCGCATGCGGCGCGATGGCCGAGGCGATCTTCCTGTAGAGATCGAGCTTCCAGTCCATGCGCTCGGCGATCGCCTCGATGATCAGGTCGCAGTCCTTCAGCAGGTCGAGGTGCTCCTCGTAGTTGGCCTGCGCTATCAGCGCGGCGTCTTCCGGCACGCCCAGCGGCGACGGCTTGAGCTTCTTCAGGCCGTCGACCGCCTTGCTCACGATGCCGTTCTTCGGGCCTTCCTTCGCCGGCAGGTCGAACAACACGACCGGCACCTTGACGTTGACGAGGTGAGCGGCGATCTGCGCGCCCATCACGCCGGCGCCGAGCACGGCCACCTTGCGACCGGGGAATCGATTCATGGTCTGTTCCTGGGGTGGGTTCGAAGCCGGAACCGCGTCACTCGACGCGGACCCAGGTCTGGGTTCTGTAGAAGGGCCCGATGTAGCCGCGCATCTGCAGCTTCTTGCCGCCTTCGATCGTGCGCACCCGAGCCTTGTAGGTCTTGCCGTTGTTCGGGTCGACGACGTCGCCTCCGTCCCACCATTCGGCGTCGTCGGCGTTGTGCTTCAGGTTGCGCAGGATGGTCATCCCGAGGATCGGCTTGTCCTTGCGCTCGTCGGTGCACTTGTCGCAGACGGCGTCGGGCTTGGCGGTCGGGTCGAGCAGCTTCTCGATCTTGCCGCTGAGCACGCCGCCGCTTTCGGCGATGCGCACCAGCGACTTCTCCTTCTGCGTGTCGTCGTCGATGGTCTTCCACAGCCCCACCGGCGTGGCCTGGGCGAAGGCCACGGCATGGGCCGCGAAAGCGAGCGTGGCAAGAACGATCTTCAGCATGTTTTGTCTCCTTGATGGCGAAGCCGGGAGCATCGCATCAGAACAGTGCTTCTTCAATGTCCATCATGGGCTTCGCGCCCGCCCGCGCGGTGCGGATCAGGCTCGCCGTTTCGGGCAACAGTTTGGCGAAGTAGAAACGCGCCGTTGCCAGTTTTGCCTTGTAGAACGCATCGCCGCTGCTTTCCTTCTCGAGCGCCACCTTGGCCATGCGAGCCCAGAAGTAGCCGAACACCAGGTGGCCGCAGACACGCAGGTAGTCCACCGCGGCGGCGCCGACCTCGTCGGGGTTCTGGAATGCCTTCATGCCGATCTCGGTCGTGAGCTTCGTGACCTTCTCGCCGAGCTCGGCCAGCGGGTTGACGAACTCCTGCATCGCTTCGTTGGTGCCCTCTTCCTCGACGAAGTCGCGCACCAGCTTGCCGAACTTCTTCAGCTTCGCACCGTTGTCGGCGAGCACCTTGCGGCCCAGCAGGTCCAGCGACTGGATCGTGTTGGTGCCCTCGTAGATCATGTTGATGCGGGCATCGCGCACGAACTGCTCCATGCCCCATTCCTTGATGTAGCCGTGGCCGCCGAAAACCTGCATGCAATGCGAGGTCGCAATCCACGCGTTGTCGGTCAGGAAGGCCTTGACGATCGGGGTGGCCAGCGCGACGAGGTCGGCGGCGTCCTTGCGCTCGTCTTCGTCGGTCGACGACAGTTCCTTGTCGATCTGCAGCGCGATCCAGATCGCAAACGCGCGGCCGCCTTCGGCGTAGGCGCGCGCGGTCAGCAGCATCTTGCGCACGTCAGGGTGCACGATGATCGGGTCGGCCGGCTTGTCCGGGGCCTTCGGGCCCGACAGCGAGCGCATCTGGATGCGGTCCTTCGCGTAGGCGACCGCGTTCTGGTAGGCCACTTCGGTAAGCCCGAGCGACTGCATGCCCACGCCCAGGCGCGCCGCGTTCATCATCACGAACATCGCCTGCAGGCCCTTGTTCGGCTGGCCCACCAGCGTGCCGACCGCGCCGTCGAGCACGATCTGCGCAGTGGCGTTGCCGTGGATGCCCATCTTGTGCTCGAGCCCGCCGCAGTAGATGGCATTGCGCTCGCCGATTCTGCCGTCCGGCGTGACCTGGTACTTCGGCACGATGAACAGCGAAATGCCCTTGGAGCCCTGTGGTGCATCCGGCAGGCGCGCTAGCACGAGGTGCACGATGTTCTCGGCCATGTCGTGTTCGCCGGCCGAGATGAAGATCTTGTTGCCGGTGAGCTTGTAGCTGCCGTCGCCGGTCGGCTCGGCCTTCGTGCGCAGCATGCCGAGGTCGGTGCCGCAATGCGCTTCGGTCAGGCACATCGTGCCGGTCCATTGGCCACTGACGAGCTTGGGCAGGTACAGCTTCTTCTGTTCCGGCGTGCCGTGCTCGTGCAGGCATTCGTAGGCGCCGTGTGACAGGCCGGGGTACATCGTCCAGGCCTGGTTCGCCGCGTTCAGCATCTCGTAGAAACACTGATTCACGACGATCGGAAGGCCCTGGCCGCCGTATTCCGGATCGGCGGACAGTGCCGGCCAGCCGCCTTCCACGTACTGCTGATAGGCCTCCTTGAAGCCCTTCGGCGTGGTGACCTCGTGCGTGACCTTGTCCAGCGTGCAGCCTTCTTCGTCGCCGTTCTGGTTCAGCGGCGCGGTCACCTGGGAGGCGAACTTCCCGCCCTCTTCCAGCACCGCGTTGATCGTGTCGGCGTCCACTTCGGCATGCGCCGGCATCGCCTTGAATTCGTCGGCGACGTTGAGCAGCTCATGCATCACGAACTGCATGTCGCGTAACGGAGGGGTGTACTGGGCCATCGTGAAACTCCTCGAGGGATTCGGGAAACAAAAAGGGGAAAGCGGTTCAGCCGCGCAGCTTGCGCTGCGGTCTTGAAGCGGTGTGTGGGGCGCCGTTCAGCAGATTCAGGCCGTCGGGCGTGGCGTAGTAGCCGACCAGGCGGTCGAACGCGTTGCGAACTCGATCCAGCGCGCCGGCGTTTCGGAGAAAGCGCGCGTCGTGGTGCAGCGCGAGGATCAGCCCGTGCACCTCGAAGACAAGCTGCAGCGGGTCCATGTCGGCCTTCAGGTGGCCTTCTTCGAGCGCGATGCGCACCGCGCGTTCCAGCGCGTCCTGCCACGCCTGCACCATCGAGACCAGCGCATCGCGCACGGGGCCGGGGCGGTCGTCGAACTCGACGGCGCCGCTGATGTAGATGCAGCCCGAATCGAGTTCCATCGACACGCGCCGCACCCAGCGTTCGAACAGCGCCTTCAGTCGCGGCAGCCCGCGCTCTTCGCGCATCGCCGGGTAGAAGACCTCTTCTTCGAACTTGACGTGGTATTCACGCACCACGGAGATCTGCAGCTCCTCGCGTGAGCCGAAGTGGGCGAACACGCCCGACTTGCTCATGTGCGTCACCTCAGCGAGAGCGCCGATCGACAAGCCCTCCAGCCCCATGTTGGAGGCGAGCCCGAGCGCGGCCTCCAGAATGGCGGCGCGTGTTTGCTGGCCCTTCATCAGCGTGCGCTGCGGGGCGGGCATGTCGCGCAAGGGTGAAACGTTGTCTGCCACGTGGGGGGACGACCTGTCGGGCCGCAGAATCGAACGATCGTTCTATTTTGCAGTCTTCCGCCGAAGCGGGGGCCATGACCCGGTGGTTTTTCTAGGGCACCGTGCCTAGTTCGCGACGGATTTGGCCCAAGCCACGGGTTAACCCTCAGCTTCATCGCTTCACGATGCGACACCGCGATGACAGCGTCACCGCTTGTTGCCGACCCGCGACCGCAAGTCGCGTGCCTATTGAGTCCGCCGCGCGGAGCGATTACTCTCCCCGGCAAGGAGTTATTCGCGTGGAAGTGCTTCAACTCGACGTCTCCGGACGCCCGCAATCCTGGATTTCCGCCAAGGAAGCGGCGTGCATTTACGCCAGCGACGGCATCGCCTGGACGCTGGGCAACGCCTTTTACGTGCTGCGCGGCGGCATGCAGCGCCGCACGGGGCTGCAGTCGCGCATCGAAGTCCATCCGATCATCGCGGTGCGCGGCGCCGTGCCGAGCCGCGCCTGGCGGCAGACGCCCGCGCTGTCCAACCCCAAGTTGTTCGTTCGCGACCGCCATGTCTGCGCCTACTGCGGCGGGCGCTTCCACGTCGACGACCTGACCCGCGAGCACATCACGCCGACCTCGCGCGGCGGGCACGACACCTGGATGAACTGCATCACCGCCTGCCGTCCCTGCAACGGCCGCAAGGGCAACCGGATGCCGGAAGAAGCGCACATGTCGCTGATGTACCTGCCCTATGTGCCCAGCCTGCACGAAGACATGATCCTGCGCGGGCGCCGCATCCTCGTCGACCAGATGGAGTTCCTGCTGGCGAGCGTGCCGCGGCACAGTCGGCTGCACGGGTAGCCTTTACGCATCTTTGCGCGCAGCCTGGATCACGCCTGCCCGAAAACGTTCACCATTCCGGCGCCTGCGACGCCCTGTCCACTCAAGCATTTCCCGAGGAGAAAGTTCATGAAGAAGTTGTTCATCGCCCTGGCCGTGTCTGCGACGCTTGCCGCCTGCAGCACCACCAGCCCCGACGTGATCCAGCGCGGCGATGCGCAGCGCCTGTCGCAGGTGCAGGACGGCACGGTGCTGTCGGTGCGGCCGGTCGTCGTCGAAGGCACACAAAGCGGCATCGGCGCGGCCGCGGGCGGCGTGGCCGGCGGTGTCGCCGGCTCCAGCGTCGGCGGCAGCCGCGAGCAGGTGGTCGTCGGTGTGCTCGGCGCGGTGGCCGGCGCGGTGATCGGCAACGCCGTGGAGCGCATGGGCACGCGCGAAGAGGCCGTCGAGGTGCTGGTGCAGCTGAAGAACGGCGAGCGCCGCGCGATCGTGCAGGCCAAGGGCAACGAGACGCTGGTTCCCGGCGAAGCGGTGATCCTCGTGACGACCGGCGGCAAGACACGCGTGAGCCGCGCGCCGGCGGTGATGCCCAAGAGCTGAACGGCCTGCCCGCCCGAACGCACCAAGCGCGCCGATCGGCGCGCTTTTTTTGTTCCTTCCGAGCTGAGGCGCCAAGCTGGGGATTGAGCCGCCGAAACGACTGTGCTCTACTGCCGCGGGCCCTGCGACAACGACAACGAGCGGGACGGCGCGGCCCGGCTGCATGCCGCCCGCATGCCAGGAGACGACATGGCTGACCGCGTCCTCTTCAAGTTGCGCGCCGCGCCGAGCCCCACCGACCGCCTTCCGCGCGCGTTCGAGGGCTCCTTGCGATCGGCCGCCGACACCGGCGACGATCCCTTTCTTCCGCGCGGCCTGCTGCACGTCGACCAGGCCTTCGACCTGTCCGGCGCGGCCCGCGCCACGGAGGCCGGGCGACAGCAGCGCGAAGTGGCCCCGGCGCCCGGCCAGGTGGTCGTGCTCGAACTGCCGGACGGCCTCACCGTCATCACCCACCCGGACAACCTGCGTGACACGCTGGCGCGCATCGACCCCCAATCGGTCGACGCCGACGGCGCTGTCGTGTTCGAGCAGGCGCTGCGTTCGCGCGGCGCCTCGCTGCGCGGCAGCTTCGGCGACGCGGTGTCCGACGGCCTGAGCGCGATCGTCACGCAGGTCTACACACTCACCGTCGGCCAGCTCGCCGACCCGATCATCGACGCGGCCAAGCGCAAGGCCTGCGAATGGTTGGGCGAGAAGGCCGAGGAGAAGATCGAGCAGTACGCCGACCTCGGCGTGAGCTGGGCCGGCACGAAGGCGCTGATGTGGGCGATCGAATCCCGCCTCAAGCGCGACCCCGGCCTGTACCGCTGGGTCGACGGCACGCTGACCGATCGCTTCGACGCCGGCGACCCCCGGCTCGCCGCCGAAGCCACCGCCGGCCCGCTGCTCGTGATGATCCATGGCACCGGCTCCAGCACCTCCGGCAGCTTCGATGCGCTGCAAAGTGCCTCGCGCAGCTACTGGACGCCGTTCGAGGCCCGCTACGGCGAACGTGTGTTCGCGTTCGAACACCGCAGCCTCTCCGAAAGCCCGATCGACAACGCCCTGCAGCTCGCGCGTGCACTGCCGGCCGGCGCCGCGGTGCACCTGGTCACGCATTCGCGCGGCGGCCTGGTCGGGGACCTCTTGTGCCTGGAAAACTTCAACGCGCTGATCGACGGCTACGCGCTCGAACCCAGCGAACTCGGCGAGGCCGACCCGTCCGAGCGCGAGCGGCTGCGCGGCGAGCTGCTGAAGGCGCATGCCGAGCAGCGCAACGCGCTGCACGAGCTCGCCGCCGAGCTGCGCCGCAAGAAGCTGCGCATCGAGCGCTACGTGCGCGTGGCCTGCCCGGCGCGCGGCACGCGGCTGGCGAGCGGCAATTTCGACGTCTTCCTCTCGGCGCTGCTGTCGCTGATGGGCTGGGTGCCTGCGTTCAAGGGGAATCCGATCTACTCGGCCTTCAAGCGTGTCGTGCTCGAAGTCGCGAAGAACCGCACGAAGCCGCAGCTCGTGCCGGGCATCGAGGCGATGCTGCCGGGGTCGCCGATGGCGCGTTTGCTCGCTCGCGCGAGCTCGCAGGACGGCGTGAAGCTCGCGGTGATCAGCGGCGACATCGAAGGCGGCGGCTGGCTCAAGCGGCTGTCGGTTTTGTTCACCGACTTCACGTTCTTCGACAGCACCGACAACGACCTGGTCGTCGACACCGATTCGATGGTCGCCGGCGTGGCGCGTTCACACACCACGCGCGTGCTGTTCGACCAGGGGCCGGAGGTGAACCACTTCCGCTACTTCGTCAACGAGACCACGCGCAGCGCGCTGCGCAGCTGGCTCACCGAAGCGTCGGTCGAGCAGATCGCGGCGTTCAAGCCGCTGCGCGGCATCGAGCCGACGCTCGCCGAGCTCACGCGCGGACGCCGCACCCGCGCGGCCACGGCGGCTGCGCTGCCGGTCACCGTGATGCTACCCGGCATCATGGGCTCGCACCTGTGGCTGAACCGGCGTGATCGCGTCTGGTTCGACATCTCGACGCTCGCGCTCGGCGGGCTCGCCAAGCTGCGGATGGCGCCGGGCGCGAAGAAGGACACCGCCGAAGCCGAATCGCTGTTCGCCCAGTTCTACGGCGACCTGGTGCAGCACCTCGAATGCACCCAGCGCGTCGTGCCGTTCGCCTACGACTGGCGCCAGCCGCTGGACGTGCTGGCAGACCGCCTCGCGGCCGTGCTGCGCGCGCAGCTCGATGCAAGCGCGGCACCCGCGCAGCCGCTGCGTGTACTCGCCCACAGCATGGGCGGCCTCGTCGTGCGCGCGCTGGTTCACAAGCACCCCGCGCTGTGGGACGAGCTGATGGCGCGCGACGGCGCGCGATTCGTGATGCTGGGCACGCCCAATCAGGGCTCGCACTTGATGGTCGAGACGCTGATCGGCAAGTCCGACACCGTGCGCAAGCTCGGCGTGCTCGATCTCGCGCACGACCTGCAGGAAGTCATCGACATCATCGCGAGCTTTCCCGGCGCGCTGCAGCTGCTGCCCAAACCGGGCTTCGTCGACACCGGCAACGAGCACGGCGCCGACTACTTCGACCCGGCGATCTGGGGCGGCTTCAAGAAGGACATGCGCGACCTGTGGTTCGGCGACGGCATCGGCGCGCTGCCGACGCCGCAGACGCTGCAGCAGGCGCAGTGGCTGTGGGCCCAGGACCGCAAGGCACGTCCGGCGCTGCCGGGGCGGCATGAGAGCAAGGTCGCCTACGTGGCCGGCTGCGCGGCCAAGACGCCGTGCGGCATCGTGCGCGAAGGCGAGCGCTGGAAGATGCTCGGCACGCACCGCGGCGACGGGTCGGTGACCTGGGACTCCGGGCGCATCGACGGCATCGGCCAGTTCTTCTACATGCCGGCCGAACACGGCGCGCTCGCCGACACCGAGGACTACTTCGACTCGATCGCCGGACTGCTCGATCAGGGCACCGGCGGCATGCTGATGACGAGCCCGCCGGCGGTGCGCGAAGCGCTCGACCGCCCGCTGGCCGCGACCTACGACGCCGGCCCGGTGCCCTACCCGACCGACACCGAGGCGGCGGCCGGCCTCTTCGGTGCCGGCAAGCGCGTGCGCTCGCGCGAACGGCGCGAAGACGTGCTGAGCGTGCGCGTGAAGGCGATGGACGTGCGCCAGGTCACGCAGCCGGTGCTGGTCGGCCACTACGAGCAGGACGCCATCTCCGGCCCCGAAGCGCTGATCGACCGCCACCTGGTGCACGGCGAGCTGTCGATGCGCCACCACCTGGGCCTGTACGCCGGGCCGATCGGCACCGCCACCGCGGTGCTGCTGGGCAGCACCGCACAAGAGCGCCAGCGCGGCAGCCTGCGCGGCGCGGTCGTGGCCGGCCTCGGCAAGTACGACGGCTCGCTCACCGCGGGCAAGCTGACCGAGGCGGTACGCACCGCCGGCCTGCGCTACCTGCTGCACGTGCTCGACATGGGCGCCGTCGCGGCCGGCACCGAAAGCGCCGGCGGCGTCAAGCTCGCGAGCCTGCTGCTGGGCTACAACTCGGCGGCCAACCTGAGCATCGCCGACTCGGTGCAGGCGCTGGTGCGCGGCATCGTCGAGGCCAACCGGCACTTCGGCCAGACGACCTCGTCGCAGCTTCGCATCACCTGCCTCGAGATCGTCGAGATCTACCTCGACTCGGCGATCACCGCCGCCTACGCCGCCCGCGAAGTCGCGCGCACGATGAACGCCGACAAGCGCATCGGCTGCCGCATCGAGGCGGATCCGCTCTTGCACCAGGGCGACGGCGTGCGCCAGCGGCTCTACGACGTGCGCCGCGACACCTACTGGCCGCGGCTGATGATCACCGATGCCGATGCCCGGCCCGACGGTGCCGCGCCGAACCCCGCCGAGGCGTCGTCGCCCACGCGCCGTCGCCTCGCCGAGCGATTGCACTACCTGTTCCTCGGCCCGCGCGCGCGCGCCGAATCGATCGTGCAGCAGCGCCAGCCGGGGCTGGTCGAGCGCCTCGTTGAAAGCCAGGTCACGACGCTCGGCTACGACGCCGACTTCAGCCGCACGCTGTTCCAGCTGCTGGTTCCGCACGATTTCAAAGACGCCGCGCGGCAAGTGCAGCAGATGGTGTTCGTGCTCGACGGCCACACGGCGAACCTGCCGTGGGAGCTGATGATGGCCGACGACCAGCCGCTCGCCACGCGCACCGCGATGGTCCGGCAGCTGTCGTCCAGCGCGTTCCGCCTGCGCGTGAACCAGTCGATGGAGCGGCGCGCCTACGTGGTCGGCAACCCGTCGACCGAGGGTTTCTACAAGGCGTTCCCGGACCCGCGCATGGCGAGTGCGTCCGCGCTGGACGACCTGCCCGGCGCCGAGAAGGAAGGGCGCGCGGTGATCGAGAGCCTGGCGCGCAACGGCTTCCAGGTCGAACGCGCGGTCGGCCGGGAGCAGCACGCGATCGACATCGTGAACCGCCTCTACCGCGCGCCGTACCGCATCGTCCACGTCGCCGGACACGGCGTCTACGACGAGCGGCCGGACGGCGACGCGCGCAGCGGCGTCGTGCTGTCCGACGGGCTGATGATCAGCGCCGCGGAGATCGATGCGATGGAGGTCGTGCCCGACCTCGTGTTCCTCAACTGCTGCCACCTCGGTCAGGTCGACCGCTCGCCGGTTGCCTTCAACAAGCTCGCCCACAGCGTCGCGCGGCAGCTGATCGACATCGGCGTGCGCGCCGTCGTCGTCGCCGGCTGGGCGGTCGAGGACGCGCCGGCCAGCCTGTTCGCCGAGACCTTCTACGAGAAGCTGCTCGCCGAGCAGCTGAGCTTCGGCGAGGCGGTGTTCGGCGCGCGACGCGCGACCTGGGAGCGCTATCCGACCAGCATCACGTGGGCCGCCTACCAGGCCTACGGCGACCCCGGGTGGCGCGCCGATCCGAAGATCGACGCGCAGTCGTCGCGCTCGTCCGCGGGCTCGACCGACGTCGCGCCCGAAGAGCTGCTCGACCGGCTGGAGAGCGAGCAGCAGGCGATCCAGCGCAGCGCCGAGACGCTGTCTCGCGTGGAAGCGCGGCGGATCGCGACGCGGGTGCAGCAATGGGTGGACGCCACACCGTCCGGCTGGGTGAAACGCCCCGACCTGCTGAGCGCGGCCGCCGACCTGTATGCGGACCTCGGCCCCGGCTACTTCGAGCAGGCCTGCGCGCTCTACCAGCGCGCCATCGTCGCCGCCGACGGCGCCGGTCGCGTGCCGATCCGCGCGATCGAGCAGCTCGGCAACGTCGAGGCGCGGCTCGGCGAGCAGACGAACGACGCGGAGCTCGTTGCGCGCGGCATCGCCCGGCTCGAACAGCTCGTGCGCGTGACCGGCGATCCGCTGCCGGGCGAAGCGGCCGGCCCCGGCGAACGCGAGGTTCCGGCGAATGCCGAACGCGCGGCACTGATCGGCAGCGCCTGGAAACGCAAGGCCGCCGTGCATGCACGCGCCTACCTGCACGACGGCCACGCGGCCGAGTTCACGCAACTGAGGGAGGCGCTCACGCGCAGCACCGAGGCCTACTACACGATGGCGAGCCGGATCGGCGACAAGGAAGTCCGTCCCTACCAGACGCTGAACTGGCTGTTCCTGTGGTCGCTCGCGGCCGCCATCGAGGAGCGCACCGCCTACGTACCGCATGCGCAGCGCTGCGCTGCGGCGGCGAACGCCGCGTTCGCCGAGGACCCCGCCGCCTACAACTCCACGATGGTGGCCGACGCGGCGCTCGTGGCCGCGCTGCTGGACGGCTCGCTGGCGGCGGCCGCGGGCCGCGACGCGGCGATCGGGGCGCTGGCGATCAGCTACGAGAACGCGATGCGCGTCGCGCTCATTACGCCGCGGGAGCGCGACTCGGTGGTCGGGCAGATCCGCTTGATGGCCTTGTTCCACCATGCCTACGCCAAACACGGGAAGACGCCGCAGTCACGCTCGCTCGGCGTGCGGCTGGATGCGCTTGCCGATCGGCTCGGTGCGGCGGACAGCACGCCGGAACCGGCGCCGGACGACGATGCCGCAGCCGATGAAGCCGCGCTGGCAGCACCGGCGGCGCCGAAGCCTGCGCCCAAACGAACGCGAGCGGTACGGAAGGCTGCGGGGCCCGCAGCGCGCCGCCGCTGAACGTCAGGCGCCGAGCACGAGGTGCTGGCCGTGCACCGGCGCGGCCGCATCCGATGCGAGGTAACCGACCGCGCGCGCCGCGACGGCCGTCGCTACCCACACCGAGCGGTCGGCGTCCGGCATCGCCTGGCGGTTGGCCGGCGTGTCGAGAATGGTCGGGGCGATGCTGTTGACGTTGATGCCGTGCCCGCGCACCTCGTGCGACAACGCCTCGACGAGCCGCTGCAGCGCGCTCTTGGACGCGCCGTAGGCGCCCATCGCCGCCGCGCCCCGCTCCGCCGAACGGGCCGACACGGCGATCACCTTGCCGGCGCCGCGGCCGCGCATGTGCTCGACGATGTCCTGCGTGACCGCAACGAAGGACCACGCGTTCAGGTCCATCATCCGCTGCCACGACGCGCGGCTGATCCGGTGCGTGGCCTCGCCCATCTCGAAACCGCCGGCCACGTGCACGAGCACGTCGACGTGGCCGAAGGCCTGCAGGATGCGGCCAGCTGCCGTTTGCATGCTGTCCTGCGAGGTCACGTCGGCGGCGAGCAGCAGATGCGGTTCGGCACCGGCCCGGGCGGCGAACACGCTGCGCAGCCGCGCCTCGTCCTGGTCGATCAGGGCGAGGTGGCAGCCGTCGTCGAGGAAGTGCTGGGCCACGGCCTGGCCGAGCGCGCCGGCGGCACCGGTGATCACCACCGTGCGCAGGTTGAGCCTGTCGTTCATCGCAAGTTCTCCGGTGAAGCTGCCGGGCAATATAGCCCGACAGTCAATCGACCGGGTCGAGCAGCGGCGCGAGCAGCTCGCGATCCGACAGGTAATAGCGCGCGGCCAACTTCCAGTCGGTGCGTATCGCCTCCTGCGCTTCCTGCAGCGGGATTTCGCCGCTGCACACGAGCTGATGCAGCTTGGCCTCGAGGCGGTCCTTGGTCCGCGCGCTCCACTCGCCGTCGCGCGGCAGCAGCCACACGTTCTCGATCCGTCTCGGATGCCCGCCGAGCGCCAGCGGAATCAGGTAGTCGATTTCGTGCTTCGCGGCGTCCGGTGCGCGCAGGCCGCGGTCCTTCACCAGTCGGGCTTTCAGCCCGTCGGTGACCGAAGCGGGCGGACGCACCGAAGCGGTCCAGCGCGGCGTGCAGATCGTTCGCCGGATGTTGGCCTGCGTCACGTCCTCGCTGAGTGCGCCCGCGGGTGGACGAAGCGGCTCGTTGCGCGCCAAGAGACCCCAGTCGAACGGGTCGATGGCGCAGCCGGTCAGCAGCGAAGCCGACAGGACCGCCAGTGCACCGGCCGCCGGGAGGTAAGAACGCCCGCAAATCGTGCGCCTCCGCGTCCTCCGGATGGATGGCAAGGTCCGCGGCTCAAGCATTTGATTGCACGGGGATTGCAAGGTGTTCCGTTTCTCCGCTCGATGGAGCAAACGGCGATCCCGACGCCGCGTCCTGTTCGCGTTCGACGCGCAGGCGTGTGTTCAGCCGCTGCGGCGCGCTGGCCGTCGATGCGCGGGAAACGCGCACAAAAAACGCGGCCGGAGCCGCGTTTTTGTTGGAAGCGAGAGAACTCGCCGCCGGATCAGAGCACGCGAATGTTCGCGGCTTGCAGGCCCTTTTCGCCTTGCTTGACCTCGAATTCGACCTTTTGGTTTTCGGTCAGGGTCTTGAACCCGCTGCCCGTGATGTCACGGAAGTGAGCGAACAGGTCAGCGCCGCCCGCGTCTTGAGCAATGAAGCCGTAGCCCTTGCTCTCGTTGAACCACTTCACGGTACCGGTTTGCGTCGTCATATGAATTCCTTTTGATCGACAGTCGTGAGGGCACATGCCGCACACGCAGCAACACTCAAGAAACGATCCAGGGGATTTCTAGCGACGCGGTACCGAGAACCGGCACCGCACGAACGAGATCACGGACACCACTGTCTTGCGTATAACTGTGGGCGGACTGTACACGATGAATGGGAAGAGCCGTGCGCAGATGTGTTTGGCCTTGGTGCGGCAAGGACATCCCGGCCCTGTGCTGTCAGTCGACCGGCCGACCCGGCGCCTGCCGAAGAGAACTGCCTTCAACTCTTCCACAGCACCGAGTTTCTCCATCACGAGATCGATGAACACCGACACCGCGAGCGGAAGATGGCGCCGTCTTGGGTAGAGCACGTTCAGGCCATAGCCGTCGCGATGAATCCGCTTGCCCCTTCTAATCAACGAATGAATGACTTCCTAAGCTGCAGGCATTGAATCGCAAGGTTCATCGATCGCCGCAAGGCACACGCAAAGGACACCAAGTCCCGTCCATGAGAAGGATTGAAGAATGAGTATCGGCATCATCGGTTCTGGCGGCCTCGGCTCCAACGTCGCGCGAGCACTTGCCAGGAAGGGCCTGTCGGCCACGATCTCGAACAGCCGCGGCCCGGCGTCCCTGGCGCTTCTCGTCGAGGAACTGGGGCCGTCCATCAAGGCGGGCACCGTGGCGCAAGCGGCGAGCGCGGATGTCGTTCTCGTTGCGGTGCGCTTGGAAGGCCTTGCCAAAGCGCTGGGCGGCCTGCCCGCCTGGCACGGCCGCATCGTCATCGACGGCACCAATCCGGTGGAGTTCCTCGACCCTGATTCGCCTGATGCGAAGGACCCGACCAACCCGCTCGCCGCCTATGGCATCAAGGCGATCGATCTTGTCGGCAAGCATTCGAGCGAGGTCTTCCGTGAGTTCGTTCCGGGCGCACGCGTGGTCAAGGCGTTCAACCATCTCGATGTTCAGGTTCTGTCGCAGCCGGAGGTGTCAGGAGGCCAGCGCGTCCAGTTCTTCTCCGGTGATGACGCCGCGGCGAAAGCCGAAGTTCGCAAGATTCTCGAGGCCATCGGCTACTTCGCGGTCGACCTCGGGTCGCTCGACGTGGGTGGACGACTGGCGCAACTCCCGTTCGGTCCGCTTGCTGCGACGAACTTCATCAAGATCTAGCTGCAGCCTGCGTTTTGGCGGCGACATTGCGCCTTGGGATCGACCGCCGGCGGGGCCCTCTTCGGGCCGGGATAACCCGCGAGCCTGAGAGAAGCACGCAAGCGTGGCGGTGAGGTGCAAACGTCGGAGCCCGGTCCCCGGGAAGAATCCAACGCATCCCAAGGAGCTTCGCCCATGACCACCCGCCGCCAGTTCAACTCCCGCTTGACCACGCTGGCCCTGCTCAGCGCAACGCTTCCGCGCTGGGCCGCGGCCCAGCAATCCGACGTCGTGCGCGTGCTGGTGGGGTTCCCACCGGGTGGCAGCGGCGACACCCTCGCGCGGCGCCTGATCGAGCGCTTGCGCGGCAACTACGGGTCGACGGTCATCGTCGAAAACAAGCCTGGCGCAGGCGGACAGATCGCCGTCAGTGCGCTGAATGCCGCCGCACCCGACGGCAACACGCTGTTGCTGACACCGCCGGCCCCGATCACGGTGTACCCGTTCACCTACAAGTCGCTGCCCTACCGCCCCGATGACGCCCAGCCGGTCTCGCTGGTGTGCAACTTTTCGTTCGGCTTCGCCGTCGGCCCGGCAGTACCGGAGAGCGTGCGCACGCTGAAGGACTTCATGGACTGGGCGCGTGTCACTCCGGCCAAGGCCATGTTCGGCTCGCCCGCGGCGGGCTCGACGCCGCACCTGCTGGGCAGCATGCTGGCCAAGGCCGCGGGGGTCGAGCTGACGCACGTGCCCTACCGCGGCGATGGGCCGGGGCTGCAGGACCTGCTGGGCGGACAGGTGGCCGGGTACTCGACAGTGCTCGGCAGCTACATGCCCCATCTGAAGAGCGATCGTCTGCGGCTGCTGGGCGTTTCAAGTGCGACGCGCAGCGCCATCGTGCCCGATGTGCCGACGTATCGCGAGCAAGGCATCGCGCTCGACATGATGGAGTGGATGGGTGTCTTTGCACCGAAGGGCACGCCGGCGCCGGTCGTCCAGCGGATCGCCGGCGCCGTGCAGGCGGCGGTGGCGCATCCCGAGTTCGCCAAGGGCCTGGCCGAGTTCGGCATGACGCCACGATCCTCCACGCCCCAGGTGTTCGCCGAGCAGCTGCGGGTGGAGACGGAGATGTGGCGCGTCGAGATCAAGAAGCTGGGCTTTACCGCCGAGTCGTGATTCCTGCCGAGGCTGCCCCGACGACACGAAAAGGGACGCGATGGCGCTGGACCCGGCCGTCAAGTCTGTGCTGGACGATCTGAGAGCCGCCGGCCTGCCGCATCCGCACCAGCTGAGCGTGCCCGAAGCGCGGCAGATGATGCGCTCGCTGAAGCCCGTCGGACCGGCCCCGACGGTCGTCGGCCGTGTCGAGGACCGAGATCTCCCATCATCGGCCGGGCCGTTGCCGGTGCGCCTCTACTGGCCCGAGGCACTGGCCCCGCACCCCGTCATCGTGTACTTCCACGGCGGCGGCTTCGTGCTCGGCGATCTCGACACACACGACGGCCTGTGCCGCCGGCTGTGCGCCGGCGCGCAGAGCCTGGTGATCGCGGTCGACTACCGCCTCGCGCCCGAGCAACCGTTCCCGGCCGCGCTCGACGACGCGCTCACGGCCACTCGGTGGGTGCAAGCGCACGCCGTCCGACTGCACGGCGATGCAACGCGCCTGTTCGTGTGCGGTGACAGCGCCGGCGGCAATCTCGCGGCCATGGTCTGCCTGCGCTCGCGCGACGTCGGTGCTCCGCGCATCCGCGGCCAGCTCCTGTTCTACCCGGTGACGGCGCACTACGACCCGCCGACGCCGTCGTACCTCGAGTTCGCCGATCACCATTTCCTCACGCGCGAATCGATGCGCTGGTTCATCGACCACTACCTCGGCGGTGCGTCGCCGGACGGCGCATTCCCGCTGGCCGTTCCCGACTTGAGTGGCCTGCCACCGGCCTTCATCGTGACGGCGGAATGCGACCCGCTGCGCGACGAGGGCCGTGCCTACGCCGAGCGCTTGCGCGCCGCCGGCGTGCCGGTGGCGTACCGCGAGCTGACCGGGATGATCCACAGCTGCCTGTCGCAGACGGATCTGCACCCCGCCGCGGCCGCAGCCTTGCAGGAGGTTTGCGCGCAGTTCCTCCGCAGTGAAAACCCGCGCACCTGAGCGAAGTGCGCAAGCGTGGTGGCGACGTGCAAACGACGAGCGCGCTGCCTGTGAAGAATCGATCCCATGCAAGACACCATCATCATCACTTGCGCCCTCACCGGCGCCGGTCCGCGGTCGAAAAACCCCGCGCAGCCCATCACGCCCCAGCAGATCGCGCAGTCCGGCCTTGAAGCGGCCGAGGCCGGCGCAGCCATTCTCCACGTGCACGTGCGCGACCCGCGCAGCGGCGAGTTCTCGGGCGATCTGGCCCTCTACGAAGAGACGGTGGGCCTGATCCGGGAGCAGAACAAGGACGTGATCCTCAACCTGACCACCGGTCTCGGCTCGGGCTACTACCCGAAGGACCCGCTGCTGCCCCGCGAGCCGGGGCCGGCCAGCCACATCTGGACACCCGAGAAGCGGGTCGAGCACGTGCTGCGGCTCAGGCCCGAGATCTGCACGCTCGACCTCGTGACGGCGCAGGTGTTCGGGGGCATCGTGATCAGCACCGAACAGGTGCTGACCCGCATGGCGACGCTGGTTCGCGACGCCGGCGTCAAGCCCGAGATCGAGCTGTTCGACGCGGGCGACGCGGTGCTGGCGAAGCACCTGATGGCCCGAGGCGTCCTGGACGGACCGGGCACGTTTTCCTTCGTCATGGGCCTCGATTTCACGATGCCGGCCGATGCGGAAACCATGATGTACATGCGCGACAGGCTGCCGGCGGGCGCGCAGTGGCAGGGCTTCGGCATCGGACGCAACCAGCTTCCGATGGCGATGCTGTCGGCACTGCTGGGCGGGCATGTCCGCGTCGGCATGGAAGACAACGTCTTCATCTCGAAAGGCGTGTTCGCCGACAGCAATGCCCAGCAAGTCCGCAAGGTGCGTCGAATGCTCGATGACCTGGGCTCGACGGCAGCCACACCTCGGCAAGCTCGCTCCATCCTGGGATTGACTGCATGAACAACGAGACCGTCTCCCGTCGGCGCCCTTCTGGTCCAGGGCTGACGGATAACCTGACGCTCGCCGCGGTCGCCAGTTTCTCGTGCCAATGAGCATCCGGTCGACCGCGGTGATCGGGCTCGGCGTGATCGGCGCCGGATGGGTTGCCGAGTTCCTGGGGGCCGGTCTGCAAGTGCGCTGCTTCGACACCTCCGACGACGCGGCCGCCCGCCTGGAATCCTTCTTGACCCAGGCGCTCGGGTCGCCACCGATTTGGCGAGAGCGCCTGCATCTCGCGGCCAGCCTCGAAGACGCCGTGGAGGGTGTCGATCTCGTGCAGGAGAACGGACCGGAGGCCGCGCAGGCCAAGGCCGCGCTGATCGCGTCCCTCGATGCCGCGGCCACATCGCGCATGCTCATCGCCTCCAGCACCTCGGGGCACAAGCCGTCGGATCTGCAGGCGATGGCCCCGAGGCATCCCGAGCGCGTCTTCGTGGCCCACCCCTTGAACCCGCCGCACCTCATCCCTCTGGTCGAGGTCGTGCCTGGTGCGCTGACCACCCCCTCGCTGCTGGCGCAGGCGGTCGGCTTCTACACGTCGTTGGGAAAAAGGGTCGTCGTGCCCCGACACGAAAGGCCAGCGCACGTCGCCAACCGCCTGCAGGCGGCCCTGCTCAGGGAAGCCTTCGCCATCGCGATGGAAGGCACCCTGGACGTGCCGGACATCGACGCCGTGCTCACACATGGGCTCGCGCTGCGATGGGCCTGCGCGGGTCCGTTCGCGCTCACCGAACTGGGGGGCGGCTCGGGCAAGAGCCGCGCCATGCTGAGCCGGCTGGGGCCGGCGCTGAACGCCTGGTGGCAGGACCTCTCGCGGCTGGATCTCGACGATCGGGCTCGTCAGGCAGTGCTCGAGGCGATCGAAAGGCACCCGCCCGCGGCGTGTTCGGACGACGAGCTCGGGCGGCTCATCGCGTCGCTGCGGCGCTACCAGGCCTTCTGCGCGGCCGCGGGCGACGATTGAGCGGTCCGGGCCGATCCTGCTTCAGCCGTTTCGCAGCCGCGTCGGCGCGATGCCCCAATGCCGGCGGAACGTGTTCGTGAAGTGGGCCAGCTCAGAGAACCCGGTGGCCGAGGCGATATCGCCGATCGGCCGCGTCGTCCCTTCCACGAGGTCGCGAGCGAAGCGCATGCGCAGTTGCATCGCGTAGCGCATCGGGGCATCGCCGGTGGCGGCCTTGAACGCCCTGTGAAAAGCTTGCGGGCCCAGGTCCACGACCTGCGCCATCTCCTGAAGCGACGCAGGCTGGTCCATCCGAGCTTGCAGGTAGTCGTCGATCCGGGCCAGTTGACCGGGTGTCAGCACGCGGCGGGACGATGGCCGGCCGTCCGCGAATCGCTCGAGAAGCCGGACGGCGAGCGCGACGCTCGCTGATTCGATGAAGGCTCGCGACGGCGTGCCTCCCAACCTGGCGTAGTCGAGCAGGACACGCCCCAGGCCCGCGATGATGTCGTCGTGCTCGCCGAAGCATGATCGCAGGCGCACACGAGCATCCTCATGCTCGTGGTCCGCCGCTCGTGCCAGCAATCCGGGCGCGACGCTCAGGTGCAGGTTCTTCCCAGGACCAAAGGTCCTGAAGTACGCCGCCCGATACGGCGGCACCACGACGATCTGGCCGGCAGCGTGGTGGCGGATGTCCAGCAGCCCTTCCCGCCACTGCACGATCGGAGAGGCCGCCGCCTCCCGGATGAAGACTTCGTAGGAGTGATTGGGCGGAATGTAGTACTCCTGGGCCAGCGACAGCTGTTCCCAGATCACCAGGTCGGTGAACCCCACATCGGCACTGTGCGCGGTGACCATGGACTGCACTGCCCGCGCCGGGTCTCCCGGGGGCTCGTCTGCCAGGAGGCGCAGTCTGGCCATGTCGATGCAGCGCAAGGCGTCCAGATAACTCTGGGGAGGCGAGCGCGGATTGCCGTAGTCCATCATGTGGGTGTGCGCTGAGAGCATCGCGCCAGCGGGAAAGCGTTGCACGATTGTCCAGCAGCCCGAGCTCGTTCACCACCCGTGCTTATTCGGGGACTGACGCTCAGCAGGTTCATCAGCGCAGCGCATCGGCGACGGCGTGCCGCCCGGGCTCGCATATGCTTGCGCCGTGCGCACACGGACACCCAAGACATCTGCTGAACCCGCCAGGTCGGTGAAGACGGCGCGCGGCGGCGACGGCGCCCCGGCTGAGGCTGTCGCCGACGCCGGGGCCGCAGAGGCGCCTCGGCAAGCGGCCTACCACCATGGCAACCTGCGCGACGCCCTGGTCCTGCGGGGCGTCGAGATCCTCGACAGCGAAGGCGCTGCGGCGCTGAGCCTTCGTCGCGCGGCGCGCGACGTCGGCGTGTCGCAGACGGCGCCGCTGCATCACTTCGACGGCAAGGTGGCGTACCTGGCGGCCATTGCGGCGCATGGGTTCCGCATGATGTTCGAGCAGCGCATCGGCGCGCTGCGCAACAAGACCGAGCCGCGCGAGCGCCTGCTCGGCGTGATGCTCGCGCACCTGCAGTTCGCCATCGACCACGGCGCCCTGTTCCACGTGATGTTCGGCCCGGACGTTCCGAACAAGACCGAGTTCCCGGATCTGGAGCAGGCGGCGCGCCGCTCCTACGGCATTCTCGAAACCTGTGTCGGCGAATACCTCGGGTCGCGCAATGCCTCGCTGGCGCGCGTGCGTCCGGCGGCGCTCGCTGCGTGGACCGCCTGCCATGGGCTCGCCACGCTGATGGTGGATCGCCAGAATGCATGGGACATCGTGCGCAAGGATCCGATGAAGATCGGCCGCGACGTGTTCTCGATCTTCGTCGCCGGTCTCGATCACGCCTGAACGACGGCGCATCGCGTCCGACGCCTTGCGCCCCGCGTTGCGATGGGGGCGCCGGTCATGGGCGTCGGTGCTTCACCCCGCCACTTCGAACAGCCCCGCCGCGCCCATTCCCCCACCCACGCACATGGTGACCACCACATGGCGGACGCCGCGGCGCCGGCCTTCGAGCAATGCGTGGGCCGTCATGCGTGCGCCGGACATGCCGAACGGATGGCCGATGGCGATCGCGCCGCCGTCGACGTTGAGCCGCTCCGGGGCGATGCCCAGGCGGTCGGCGCAGTACAGCACCTGCACCGCGAAGGCCTCGTTCAGTTCCCACAGTCCGATGTCGTCCACCGACAGGCCGGCCTCGCGCAGCAGCCGCGGCACCGCGAAGACCGGCCCGATGCCCATCTCGTCGGGCGCGCAGCCCGACACCGCGAAGCCGCGGAACCAGCCGAGCACCGGCAGCCCGCGGCTCGCCGCGAGGCCGGCGTGCATCAGCACGCAGGCGGCGGCGCCATCGGAGAGCTGGCTCGCATTGCCGGCCGTCACCGTGCCGCCTTCGAGCACGGGCTTCAAGCCGGCCAGCGCCTGCGACGTGGTTCCCGGCCGCGGGCCCTCGTCGTGCGCGTGCACGACCGGCTCCTGCCAGCTGCGGCCGTCCTTGTCCTGGCGCCGCATCGTGGCCTCGATCGAGACGATCTCGGCATCGAAGCGGCCCGCTTCGTGGGCGGCGGCGTGGCGCTGCTGGCTGCGCGCCGCGTACTCGTCCTGGCGCTCACGCGAAATGCCGTAGCGCCGCTGCACAACCTCGGCCGTCTCGATCATCGGCATGTAGACCTGCGGCGCGTTCGCCGCCAGCCACGGCTCCTCGCGCAGGTGCTTGTTGGTGTGCTCGCGCACGCAGCTCACCGACTCGGTGCCGCCGGCCACCGCCACGCGCATCGCGCCGGCCTGGATGGCATGTGCCGCGATGGCGATGCTTTGCAGGCCCGAGGAGCAGTAGCGGTTGACCGTCATGCCGCTCACGCTGTCGGGCAGGCCGGCGGCCAGCGCGCTGATGCGGCCGATGTTGAAGCCGTTG
>DATKCI010000065.1:0-37195 GCA_035513255.1 Piscinibacter sp.
TGATGGACTGCCAGATGCCGGTGATGGACGGCTACACGGCGACCCGCCACCTGCGCAACGATCCGAGGTTCGAGCACCTGCCGGTGATCGCGATGACCGCCAGCGCACTCGCCGAAGACCGCGAGCGGGCGCTGGCCAGCGGCATGAACGCGCACATCGCGAAGCCGCTGAACGTGCCGCTGATGCTGCGCACGATGGCGCAGTGGATCGTCTCGCACGGACCGGCCAGGCCGGCCGAACCCGGCCCGGCCACAGACTGGGCGCCCGCCGAGGGCATGGGCGCCATCGACACGGCCGACGGGTTGACCCGCTGCCTTGGCAAGGCGCACCTGTACCGGCGCATCCTGCGCAGTTTCCGCGACGCGAACCGGGATTTCGCCGCCACGACGGCTGCGGCGATCGACGGCGGCGCCTGGGGCGATGCGCTCCACCGCGTGCACGACCTGAAAGGACTGGCCGGCACCATCGGCGCGCACGGGCTGCACGCGGCGGCGCAGGCCCTGCAGGCGGCCCTCCAGGCCCGCGACGAACAGGCCATCAAATCCTCGCGCGTCCGCACGGAGAGCGAGCTGGCCGCGGTGATCGAAGAGATTGAGCGCCTCGTCGCCGCCGAATGAACCCTTGCGCTGTCCGTGGCGGGCGCTTGCCCCAATAATCGGCGACAGCCTGCCCCCGTCATCCAACTCGAGGTTTGCGCCATGCCGACGAACATCACCAACCATGCATTCGCAACGACACTGAAGACCTTCACCACCGAATCGGGCCGCGAGGGCCGGTTCTTCTCGCTGCCGGAGCTCGCCAAGACCCACCCGAACGTGAACCGGCTGCCGGTGTGCCTGCGCATCGTGCTCGAAAGCGTGCTGCGCAACTGCGACGGAAAGAAGGTGACGCCTGACCACGTCGCCGAGCTGGCCGGGTGGAGACCGACTGCCGCGCGCACCGACGAAATCCCGTTCGTCGTCGCGCGCGTCGTGCTGCAGGACTTCACCGGCGTGCCGCTGCTGGCCGACCTGGCGGCGATGCGCAATGTCGCCGCCGACATGGCCAAGAACCCGAAGACCATCGAGCCGCTGGTACCGGTGGACCTGGTCGTGGACCACTCGGTGATGGTCGACCACTACGGCACGAAGGACGCGCTCGACCTGAACATGCAGCTCGAATTCAGGCGCAACCAGGAGCGCTACCAGTTCATGAAGTGGGGCATGCAGGCCTTCGACACCTTCCGCGTCGTGCCGCCGGGCTTCGGCATCGTGCACCAGGTGAATCTGGAGTACCTCGCGCGCGGCGTGCACAAGACGGCCGAACGTGTCCATTACCCCGACTCGCTGGTCGGCACCGACAGCCACACAACGATGATCAACGGCATCGGCGTGGTCGGCTGGGGGGTCGGCGGCATCGAGGCCGAAGCCGGCATGCTGGGGCAACCGGTGTACCTGCTGACGCCCGACGTTGTCGGCTTCGAGCTGTCGGGCCAGCTGCGCGAGGGCGTAACCGCCACCGACCTCGTGCTGACGATCACCGAGATCCTGCGCCGCGAAAAGGTCGTCGGCAAGTTCGTCGAGTTCTTCGGCGCCGGCACCGAAAGCCTGGGCGTGCCCGACCGCGCGACGATCGGCAACATGGCGCCGGAGTACGGCGCGACGATGGGCTTCTTCCCGGTCGACGGCAACACGATCGACTACTTCAAGGGCACCGGCCGCACCGACAAGGAAATCGAAGCCTTCGAGGCCTATTTCAAGGCGCAGGGACTGTTCGGCGTGCCGCAGCCCGGCGACATCGACTACAGCCGCGTCGTCCGGCTCGACCTCGGCACGGTGACGCCCAGCCTCGCGGGCCCGAAGCGCCCCCAGGACCGCATCGAGATCGGGAGCGTGAAGAGCCAGTTCACGTCGCTGTTCTCGAAGCCGCCGGCAGAAAACGGCTTCAACGAGCCCCCCGAGAAGCTGCACCAGACCTTCACGACGAGCGACGGGCTCACGCTGCAAAACGGCGACGTGCTGATTGCCGCGATCACCTCGTGCACCAACACGTCCAACCCGAGCGTGCTGCTCGCGGCCGGGCTGCTGGCCAAGAAGGCGGTGAAGGCGGGACTGACGGTCAAGAAGCACGTCAAGACCTCTCTGGCGCCGGGGTCGCGCATCGTCACCGAGTACCTCGAACGCACCGAGCTCCTGCCCTACCTCGAAGAACTCGGCTTCACGGTCGCCGCCTACGGCTGCACGACCTGCATCGGCAACGCCGGCGACCTGACCCCCGAAATCAACGAGACGATCTACAAGAACGACCTCGTCTGCGCCGCGGTCCTGTCGGGCAACCGCAATTTCGAAGCGCGCATCCACCCGAACCTGAAGGCCAACTTCCTCGCCAGCCCGCCGCTCGTGGTCGCCTACGCGATCGCCGGCACGATGCTGCGCGACCTGATGACCGAGCCGGTCGGCCGGGGCACGAACGGCCGCGACGTCTACCTCGGCGACATCTGGCCGACGAGCCGCGAGGTCAACGCGCTGATGCGCCACGCGATGAACCCGAAGGTGTTTCGCGAGAACTACGAACGGGTCGCGAGCGACCCCGGCGTGCTGTGGAAGAAGATCGCCGGCGTGACCGGGCAGGTCTACTCGTGGCCGGCGTCCACCTACATCGCCAAGCCGCCGTTCTTCGACGGTTTCACGATGGCGCCGGTGCAGGCCGAGGTCGGCGTGAAGGGCGCGCGGGCGATGGCGCTGTTCGGCGACTCGATCACCACCGACCACATCTCGCCGGCCGGCTCGATCAAGGAAGCCTCGCCGGCCGGCCAGTGGCTGAAGGCGAACGGCGTGCAGAAGGCCGACTTCAACTCCTACGGATCGCGGCGCGGCAACCACGACGTGATGATGCGCGGCACCTTTGCCAACGTGCGCATCAAGAACCTGATGATTCCGCCGCAGCCGGACGGCAGCCGCGAGGAAGGCGGCCTCACGCTGTTCCAGCCGGGCGACCAGAAGATGTTCATCTACGACGCGGCGATGAAATACATCGCGCAGGGCACGCCGACGGTCATCTTCGGCGGCGAGGAGTACGGCACCGGCTCGTCGCGCGACTGGGCCGCCAAGGGAACGCAGCTGCTCGGCGTGAAGGCGGTGATCGCCCGCAGCTTCGAGCGCATCCACCGCAGCAACCTGGTCGGCATGGGCGTGCTGCCGCTGCAGTTCAAGGGCAGCGACAGCTGGCAGTCGCTGGGCATCTGCGGCGACGAGCTGTTCGACATCGAGCTGTCGCAGGAGATCCGACCGCAGCAGGACGCCACGCTCGTCATCACGGCCGGAGACGGCAGCCGCAAGACCGTGCCGCTGACCTTACGCATCGATACGCCGATCGAGGTCGACTACTACCGGCACGGCGGCATCCTGCCGTTCGTGCTCAGGCAGTTGCTCGCCTAGCCGGACAAGCGGCTACATCAGCGCTTCGCGCGTGTGCTGCTTGAACGAGTCATGCGTGAACCCCACCGTGATCTCGCCCGACGGCCATTCGACCACCGGCCGCCGGATCAGGCTCACATGGGCCGTCATCGCAGCGCGCGCCGAGGCGGCGTCGGTCACCCCCGCCTTGACTGCGTCGTCGAGCTTGCGCCAGGTCGTGCCCTGGCGGTTAAGCAGCGCTTCCCAGCCGAGCGCGGCGATCCAGTAGTCCATGCGGTCGGCCGGCACGCCGCCCTTCTTGAAATCGTGAAACCGGTGCTCGATGCCGCGGTCCTCGAGCCACGCGAGCGCGCGCTTCACCGTGTCGCAGTTCGGGATGCCATACAACACGGGCCCGGTCATTTCGCACCATCGCCCGGTTCGAAGTCTTCGCACATCGGATCGGGCCCGTAGCCGGTGTCGACCACCCGGTCTTGTGCATCGATGCCGACCTGAAACCACTTGCAGAACGGCGTCTCGTAGCGGTAGGACCAGAGCGTGCGGCGCTGAAAGCCCAGCCTGCTTTCCTCCGACGGGTGGCCGAGGGCGACGAGCACCTCTTCCCGGCTCGCACCGGCGCGGATGGCGTTGAAGCGCTCTTCGGTGAGCACCTGCCGCCAGCCGGTCAGCCGCCCCTGGGCATCGAAGTCGAGCATGTAAGTGTGCTTGCCGTAAGGCCCTCGGGCGTATTCGATGCGCTGGCCGCCGGGCTGCGGGTAGCGCGCTGTCGGTTCACCGAGCGCGGCGACGACCTCGTCGATCGATGCGCCCGTCTTCAACCCCTGCGGCCCGTAGGCGGCGCACCCGCCGAGTACGATCAGCGCAAGGCTTGCGAGGCCGGTTCGTAGGAACAACATGGACTGCCTTTGAAACTCTCTTCTGCGACCCGGGCAACGTGCCGAAGTTCGGCGCACCGATACTTCCGACATTGAAACATTCCGAACCTGGAATGATGCTCCCCACCGATGCGTTTCTTCAGACCCATGGCGACGGCATCCATGTCGTCGACACGGGTTTTCATCGGCCGCACTTCGACGCCGCCTACCTGATCGTCGAGGACGGACGTGCCGCCTTCGTCGACACCGGCACCAACCACGCGCTGCCGCGGCTGCTGGCGGCACTGGAGGCGTTGAGGCTCGGCCGCGATCAGGTCGACTGGGTGATTCCGACCCACGTGCACCTGGACCATGCCGGCGGCGCCGGCCTGCTGATGCGCGAGCTGCCGCGGGCGCGGATGGCGGTGCATCCGCGCGGCGAACGCCACATGGTGAATCCGGCCCGGCTGATGGCCAGCGCCCGCGCGGTCTACGGCGACAAGGAAGTGGCCCGCTCCTACGGCGAGGTCGTCGGCGTGGCGCCCGAGCGCGTGGTCGCCACGCACGACGGCATGACGCTGAACCTGGCGGGGCGCGCGCTGCGCTTCCTCGACACGCCCGGCCATGCCCGCCACCACCACTGCATCTGGGACGAGCGCAGCGGCGGCTTCTTCACCGGCGACACCTTCGGCCTGTCGTACCGCGAGTTCGACACCGAGCAGGGCGCCTTCATGCTGCCGACCAGCACCCCGGTGCAGTTCGAGCCCGATGCACTGCGCCACTCGGTGCTGCGGATGCTCGCGATGCAGCCGCGCTGGATGTACCTCACGCACTACGGCCCGGTGGACGACGTGCAGCGCCTGGGCAAGCAGTTGCTCGACCACCTCGACGCGATGGTCGCCCTCGGGCAGTCGGTGGCAGCGGCGGCCGACCGCCACCGCGCGCTCACCGACGGCCTGTCGCGCATTTACCTGGAGCGCCTGCGCCGGCACGGCTGCACGATGGACGACAGTGGCGTGCTCGAACTGCTGGCGATGGACATCGAACTCAACGCCCAGGGCATCGCCATCTGGCTCGACCGCCTGGTCAAGCGCTGAACGAGACGGGCTCGGGGGTCCGGGTGGCACACTCTGGGTTGATGCCACAACGATCCGCATCGTTCGCGATGCACGATGAATCATGCAATTGCTTCACACGATGCTGCGCGTCGGCAACCTGCAGCGCTCGATCGACTTCTACACGCAGGTGATGGGCATGCAACTGCTGCGCACCACCGAACGGCCAGACCAGAAGTACGACCTCGCCTTCGTCGGCTATGGCAGAAACCCCGAGCACGCCGAGATCGAGCTGACTTACAACTACGGCGTCGACCACTACGAACTCGGCACCGCCTACGGGCACATCGCGATCGGCGTGCCCGACGTTGCGGCGACCTGCGCGGCGGTGCGCGAAAGAGCGTCGTCGCTCGGCGGCGCGATCACCCGCGAAGCGGGCCCGGTGAAGGGCGGAACGACCGTGATCGCCTTCATCACCGATCCGGACGGTTACAAGATCGAGCTGATCGAGCGGACCTGAAAATACAACGGGGCGCCCGAAGGCGCCCCGCTGCTTGTCTTGTCGCTCCCTACCCCGCTTCCCCTGTCCACCAGTAAAACTTCTCGCGCATTGTGGGCGCGGAACGGGCGTCGTGACATCCCCCCAATGGGGGCCTCCGCCAATTCCGTCACGCCAGGCGCAATCGCGACGTGGCGCGCGCCAGTTCGGTGATGCGCGCCCAGTCGCCCGCTTCCACTGCATCGGCCGGTGTCAGCCAGGAGCCCCCGCACACGGCCACATTGGGCAGCGCGAGAAACTGCGGTGCAGTCTCGGCCGTGATTCCCCCGGTGGGGCAGAACCGAACGTCGTGGAAGGGGCCGGCCAGCGCCTTCAGCATCGGAATGCCGCCGGCCGCCGTGGCCGGAAAGAACTTGAGGAACTGGTAACCGTCGGCATTCGCCTGCATGACCTCGCTGCCGGTGGCCACGCCGGGCAGCAGCGGCAGGCCGATGCTGCGGCAGGCAACACCCACGTCGTGCAGGTAGCCCGGGCTGACCGCGAACCGGCAGCCGGCGTCCAGGGCCGCGCGCGCATCGGCAACGTTTCGAACGGTGCCGGCGCCGACGATCGCCTCGGGCACCGCCTTGGCGATCGCCTCCATCGCCGCCAGCGCGACCGGCGTTCGCAGCGTGACCTCGAGCACGCGAACCCCGCCTTCGACGAGCGCACGCGCCAGCGGCACGGCCTCTTCGAGGCGGTTGATGACGATGACCGGGATCACCGGGCCGTGGCTGGCAAGTGTGAGTGTGTCCATGAGATGAGTGTTCGTGTCAAAGCCAAGTGACCGCGCCTTCTTCGGCGGTCAGTACGTTGCGGCGCATGCCGCCAAAGAGTTCCCGGCCCAGCCCGTGGCCGTTGACCTCGCGCTGGGCGTCGTCAAGGCCGACCCCTTCGCGCGACGCCCATTCGGCGGCATCGACCAGCGCGTCCAGCGTGCCGGCTCGCGCATCGAGCCGAATCAGGTCGCCGTCGCGCACCTTGCCGAGCGGCCCGCCGGCCAGAACTTCGGGGCTCACGTGAATGGCCGCCGGCACCTTGCCGGACGCGCCGCTCATGCGGCCGTCGGTCACCAGCGCAACGCGATAGCCCTTGCCTTGCAGCACCGCCAGCGGCGGCGTCAGCTTGTGCAGTTCCGGCATCCCGTTGGAGCGCGGGCCCTGCAAGCGCACGACGGCAACGAAATCGCGCGCCAGCGTCCCGGCCTTGAAGGCGGCGAGCAGCGCCTCCTGCGTGTCGAACACGATGGCCGGCGCCTCCACGACCTGCCGGTCGTCGGGCACCGACGACACCTTGATCACCGAGCGCCCGAGGTTGCCGGTCAGCAGCTTCAGCCCCCCGCTCTCGCTGAACGGGTCGGCAGCGGGCCGCACGACGTGGGTGTCGCCGCTCGCCGCGGGCAGATCGACCCAGGACACCTGGTCGCCGTCGCGCTGCGGCAGCCGCGTGTAGGCGGCCATGCCGCCGTCGGCAACCGTCGCCACGTCGGGATGCATGATGCCGGCGGCCAGCAGCTCGCGAATCACGAAGGCCGGCCCGCCGGCCGCCTGGAACTGGTTCACGTCGGCGCCGCCGTTCGGGTACACGCGGGCGAGCAACGGCGTGGCCTGCGACAGCTCGGAGAAATCCGTCCAGTCGATCACGATGCCGGCGGCGCGGGCGACCGCCACCCAGTGGATCAAGTGGTTGGTCGAGCCGCCGGTGGCGAGCAAGGCCACCATCGCGTTGACGATCGCGCGCTCGTCGACCAGCTGGCCGATCGGCGTGAAGCGAGCGGCCTTCGTGATGCGCAGCGCCGTGCGCACCGCCTCGCGCGTCAGCACGTCGCGCATGCCGTCGTGCGGCTGGACGAAGGCCGAATTCGGCACGTGCAGGCCCATCGCCTCCATCAGCATCTGGGTGCTGTTCGCGGTGCCGTAGAAGGTGCAGGTGCCGGGGCCGTGGTAGGCGGCCGACTCCGCTTCCAGCAGCCTGTCGCGCCCAACCAGGCCCTGCGCGAACTGCTCGCGCACCTTCGATTTTTCGTTGTTCGACAAGCCAGTGCTCATCGGCCCGCCCGGCACGAAGACACATGGCAAGTGGCCGAAATGCAAGGCGCCGATCAGGAGGCCCGGCACGATCTTGTCGCAGATGCCGAGCAGCAGCGCGGCGTCGAACACGTCGTGGGTCAGCGCGATCGCGGTGCCCATCGCGATCGTGTCGCGCGAGAACAGGCTCAGCTCCATGCCGGGCAGGCCCTGCGTCACGCCGTCGCACATCGCCGGCACGCCGCCGGCCACCTGCGCGGTGGCGCCCTGCTTGTGCGCCTCGTCGCGGATGATGGCCGGGAAACGTTCGTACGGTTGATGGGCCGACAGCATGTCGTTGTAGGCGGAGACGATGCCGATGTGAGGCGCACGTTCGGCGACGATCCGCAGCTTGTCGTCGGCCGGCAATGCGGCAAAGGCATGCGCCACGTTGGCGCAGCCCATGCGATCGCTGCCGCGTGGCCGGTCGATCGCTTGTTCGACGCGGGCCAGATAGGCCTCGCGGCTCTTTGCACTGCGCTCGCGGATGCGGCGGGTGACGGCGGTGATGGTGGGATTCATGGCTTGGCTGGCCCGGCGGGCCGATGTAACTCGTTCAGTCATTGTGAGGTAACTTGGTTACATCGTCAAATCATGCTGGGCTTGGCTTCATCGGCAGAAGGGATACGCCTTTACCACATCGGGCATAGAACGCCGTGCGCCGCGAGGCTCTAGAGTCAGGGTCCATGACGCCCCATCCACTGCATCATCCACGCCACCCGAGCAATCAACTCGCCAAGGTGCGCACCCAATGGGGCGGCGAGAAGGAACTGTGGATCTTCGGCTATGCGTCGCTGATCTGGCGGCCCGAATTCGACGCTGTCGAACAGCGGCCCGCCACCGTTTACGGGTATCACCGCGCGCTGGAAATGCGCTCGACGGTGAACCGCGGCACACCCGATTGTTCGGGCCTTGTGTTCGCACTCGTGCCCGGCGGTTCCTGCCGCGGCATCGCCTACCGCGTCGACCCGGCGCGCGCCGAAGCGGAACTGGATCGCCTGTGGGCACGCGAAATGCCAACCGGCGTCTACGACCCGAAGTGGCTGCCTTGCCGCACCCCGCAAGGCACGGTGCCTGCACTGGCATTCACGTTGAGCCGGAGCAGCCCGAGCTATGTCGGCCCGCTGTTGGACGACGAACTGCTCGCGATCCTGCGCACCGCCTGCGGGCGTTACGGCACGACGCTGGACTACCTCGTCGGCACGGCGGCGTCGCTGCGCGGATGCGGCATACGCGATCGGGAGATCGAACGGCTTGTGGGACTCGCTCGGCAACACGCATTGACGGCTTGAGAACTTGTAGCCCGGATGAAATCCGGGGGGTCTGCGCATCAAACGACCGCTGCCCCCCCGGATTTCATCCGGGCTACAAGACTCAAGGAGCGGGCGCCGCCTGGACCTGCCGGACACGCTCGAGATCGGCTTCGGTGTCGACGTCGATCAACACGCCGGGATCGTCGACCTCGACGCCATGCGCTGGATAGCGCGCAACGAGGCGCCGCGCGCCTTCGTCACCCGAAAGTGTGACGAGTTCGGAATACAGCTCGGCCCCGAAACCGACCGGGTGCCCGCGGCGCCCGCGGTGCTGCGCGTAAGTGACTGGATGATGATCGAGCGCAGCAGCCACCGCGAGCAAGGTCGTGTTTTGCACCATCGGCATGTCGCCCGGCAGGACCAGCCAGCCGGTCGCGTCGGGGCGCGCCGCCACGCCGGCGGCGATGGAATAACCCATGCCGAGCCGATGCGGCCCTGGCGTGCCGACCGACGGCAGCACGACGACGTCGCGCGAGGCGACATGGCGGCGTGCGGTGTCGGCCAAGGCATCGGTGGTCACGACGACCACTGCCAGATGGCTCGCGATCGCATGGCGCAAGGTGGCGCCGAGCACGCTGGACGATCCCAGGCGCTGCGTGAGTTTGTGACCCGGCGCGCCGAAACGAGACCCCGTTCCGGCTGCCAGCACGATCACCGCCGGCCGCGATTTCATCTGTCCTCCGTGAATGTTCTGTGAAACCGCATGCCGCCCCTTGCGGGCACGCAGGCCAGCCTCAAGGATGGAAGCGGAACGCGCTTTCAGCCAGAGGGCCTCTACTTAAGGCCTTCCCCGTACGCGTTTTCTGGGCTGGTGATTTCACCGATTCTTGACGTGTACCGGCGGCCGAGCGGCTCAAGCGACGGTGAACGGCAGCGAGCGCAGCGGCTTGCCCGTCAGCTTCGCGATCGCATTCGCGAAGGCGGGCGCCAACGGCGGTACGCCGGGCTCGCCCATGCCGGTCGGCGGCTCGGTGCTGGGCACGGTGTGCACGTCGATCACCGGCATTTGCGGCATGCGGGCCACGGTGTAGTCACCGAAGTTGCTCTGCTGGACCACGCCGTCTTTCAGCGTGATCGCCGAGCCGGGCAGGGTCGTGCCGAGCGCCATCAGCGCCGCGCCTTGCACCTGTGCTTCGACCGCGAGGGGATTGACGACGGTGTTGCAATGCACGCCGGCCGTCACCTTGTGCAGCACCGGCTGGCCGTCCCGGAGCGACGCCTCCACGACGTAGGCAACGACGCTGCCGAACGACTCGTGCACCGCCACGCCGTACGCACGTCCCGCCGGCAACGCCTTCTTGCCGTATCCCGACTTCTGCACTGCGAGATCGAGCGCCGCCAGATGGCGCGTGTGCTTGGCGCCGAGCAGCGCGCGCCGGTAGGCCACCGGGTCCTGCCCGGTGCTGCGCGCGATTTCGTCGACCAGCGTCTCCATCACGAATGCGGTGTGCGTGTGGCCGACCGAGCGCCACCACAACACCGGCACGTTGACCTTCGGGTGGTGCACCTGCAGCGCGAGCGGCAGGTCGTACGGGGTGTCGGCCACCCCTTCGGTCGACACCGAATCGACGCCGTTCTTCACCATGAACTGCTCGAACGGCGTGCCCATCAGGATGGACTGGCCGACGATCGTGTGCTTCCAGCCCAGCACCTTGCCCTTGCCGTCGAAGCCGATCTCCGCGCGGTGCACGTGCATCGGCCGGTAGTAGCCGCCGCGAATGTCGTCTTCGCGGCTCCAGACGATCTTCAGCGGCCCCGACTTGCCGCTCGCCTTCCATGCCTTCGCGATCTGCGCCGCTTCCACGAGGTAGTCGCTCGTCGGCACCGCGCGCCGGCCGAAACCGCCGCCGGCCATCATCGTCGTCAGCTGCACCTGCTCGGGCTTCAGGCCCAGCGTCGCGGCGATGTTGGCCTGGTCGATGGTCTGGAACTGCGACCCGGCCGACACCTCGCAGCTCTGGCCGTCGAAGTGAATGAGGCAGTTCAACGGCTCCATCGGCGCGTGTGCCAGGTACGGAAAGCTGAACTCGGCGGTGAGGATCTTCGGCGCGGTCGCGATCTTCGACGTGTCGGCCTCCCGCACCTGGATGCCGGGCTGGGTCGCGAGCGTCTTGTACTGGGCGAGCAGGCGATCGCTGTCGACCTTCTCGACGCCGCCGTCCTTCCACTGCACCTGCAGCGCGTCGCGGCCCATCTTGGCCGGCCAGTAGCCGTCGGCGATCACCGCGAGGCCGGTCGCGCCGCGATCGAGCGGGACCTCGATCACGTCGTGCACGCCCTTCACCGCCTTCGCGCGCGTCGAATCGACGCTGCCGACCTTCGCGCCGAACACCGGCGGGTGCAGCACCAGCACCGTCTTCATGCCGTCGGCGCGCGCGTCGATGCCGAAGTCCTGGCGTCCGCTGGACTTCGCGACCGCGTCGAGCCGGCCGGTGCGCTGACCGATGCGCTTGAAGGCTTTCGCCTCTTTCAGTGCGACCTTCTGCGGCACCGGCTGCTTCATCGCCTCGGCCGCGAGCTCCCCGAAGCCGGCGCGCTTGCCGCCGGCCGAGACGACGCCGTTGTCGACCTGGCACGCCGACGGCGCGACGCCGAACTTCTGCGCCGCGGCCGCGACGAGCATCGCGCGGGTGCGTGCGCCGAGCTCGCGGTACTGCATCCACGAGTGGTTGGTGGCGCTGGAGCCGCCGGTCATCTGGATGCCGAAGGCGGGGTCCTTGTAGGCATCGCCGGCCGGCGCGAGCTCGCCGCGCACCTTGGACCAGTCGGCGTCCATCTCCTCGGCCACCAGCATCGGCAGTCCGGTGAGCACGCCCTGCCCGAAGTCCAGGCGGTTGACCATCACGGTGACGATACCGTCGCGGTCGATGCGCACGAATGCCTCCGGCTGCTGCTGCGGCTTCAAGGCAGCGTCCGCCGCCGGGGCATCGGCGGCGCCGGCGCTCGTCCACGCGAAGAGGCCGAGCGCGAAGCCGGAGCCCGCGCCCAGCTTCAGGAAGCTGCGCCGGTCCACCGCGGCGCGCTCGCGCACCGCATCACCGCCGACACGTGTCATCAAATGTTCGTAGTTCATCATGTCGGCCTCCTCAGGCCAGCGCACGGGCCGCGTCCTTGATCGCCGCGCGCACGCGGGCATAGGTGCCGCAGCGGCAGATGTTGCCGGCCATCGCAGCGTCGATGTCGGCGTCGCTGGGCTTGCGGTTGGTCTTCAGCAGCGCCGTCGCGCTCATGATCTGCCCGCTCTGGCAGTAGCCGCACTGCGCAACGTCGTTGCGCACCCAGGCGGTCTGCACGGCCTTCCCGACGCGGTCCGCGGCCACCGCCTCGACGGTCGTGACCTTCTGATCGCCGACGGCGGAGATCGGCGTGACGCAGCTGCGCACCGGCTGGCCGTTCAGATGCACCGTGCAGGCGCCGCACAGGGCCGCGCCGCAGCCGAACTTGGTGCCGGTCATCTGCAGGTCATCGCGCAGCGCCCACAGCAGCGGGGTCGAGGGGTCGGCGTCGACGGTCACCGTCTTGCCGTTGACGTTCAGCGAGGTCATGCGAGTCACTCCGAGGGCAGGTGAAGAAAATCGAAGCCGCCGGTATACGCCTGTTTGAATTTTTCTGCTGGCGACTCCGCAGCCACGTCCTCGGCCGCGGTGTTTCTATACTCCGCGGATGACGAACCTCGCCGATCTGCGCAAGAGCTACGAGCGCGCCGAGCTGGACGAACGCGCTTCGGAGGCGAACCCGCTGAAGCAGTTCGAGTTCTGGCTCCATCAGGCGCTGGCCGCACAGCTGCCGGAACCGAATGCGATGACGCTGGCCACGGTGGGAGCGAACAATCGCCCGTCGACTCGCCTCGTGCTGATCAAGGGATTCGACGAACGCGGCATCGTCTGGTTCACGAACTACGAGAGCCGCAAGGGCCGCGAGCTGGCGGCGAACCCGTTCGCCGCGCTGCAGTTCCATTGGGTCGAGCTCGAGCGCGTCGTGCGCATCGAAGGCCGCGTCGAGAAGGTCAGCGACGAGGAGTCCGACGTGTACTACCGCACGCGGCCGCTCGATTCGCGCATCGGCGCATGGGCCTCGCCGCAAAGCGAAGTGATCCCCTCGCGCGCGACGCTGGTGGCCAGCGCAGCGAAGTACGGCGCGATGTACCTGCTGAACCCGCCACGCCCGCCGCACTGGGGCGGCTACCGCCTGGTCCCCGACGGCTGGGAATTTTGGCAAGGCCGCAAGTCGCGGCTGCACGACCGGCTTCGCTACCGCCTCGAGGGCACCCAGTGGGTGCGAGAACGGCTCGCACCCTGAGCTGGTGTCAGAACACCACTCGCACACCCGCCTTCAGCGAGCGACCTGGCAACGGCGACAGCCCGCGCACGGTCTGGATCGTCGCCGCATTCGTCGCCAGCCGGTCGCCGGCGTTGTCGAGCTTGACGAACCACAGCCCGCTGCTGTCGCCGAGGGCGAAGCGCCGCGTGAGCGACAGGTTCACCAGCGTGTAGCCCGGCGTCGGCGCGTCGGTGGCGGGCACGCGGTTCTGCTTCGCCGCATGGTCCAGTTCCACTCGACCGCCCCAAAGGCCGTGGTTCACATCCAGGCCGAGCAGCATGCGCAGCGGCGCGATGCGCGGCAGCGGTTCGCCGGTGTCGCGGTTGGTCGCGCGCGTGAGGTCGAGCTTGCCGCTCAGATCCAGCGTCCACGGCCCGTCGAGCATGCGCCGGCGGCCCTCGATCTCGACACCGTCCAGGCGCGCCCGGACCGACTGGAACGCGAACTCCGGAAAGTTTTCCGTCTCGCCCTCGTCGTTGGTTTCTTCGATCGTCGCGCCGGTCGCTTCGAGTGAGATGAAACGCGAGAACCGCGTTGCGAACGCACCGACGCGCAAATGGTGCGTGCCATCGTTCCACTGCAGCGCCACGTCGACGTTGCTGCCGCGCTCCTGCTTCAGGTCCGGGTCGCCGCGCTCGAACGCGCTGGTGGCCACGTGAACGCCGTTGGCGTAGAGCTCGTAGTAGGTCGGCGCGCGTTCGGTGATGCTGAGCCCGCCGCTCAGCGACCACTGCGGGTTCAGCTTGAACACGTTCGACAGCGACGCGCTTCGCAGCGTGAAGCTGCGCTCCCGCGCCGGGCCGAACTTCGCCTCGGCCGGATCGGCGTCGCCTTGCGAGTCCACCTGCGCCTTCTCCAGCCGTGCGCCGGCGGTCAGCGTGCCGAGCGCCCAGCCGAGCTCTTCGAGCGCAAACACCGCCCGCCGCTTCGTGCGCGTGGCCGGAACGAAGGCTTCTTCGCCGAGCGCCGAGAAGTCGAAGTCCTCCCACTGCCCCCCGACGACGCCGCGCAGCGGGCCGATGGGCGCATGCTCGGCTTCGAAGCGTGCCTCGCTGCCGGTGCTCTCGAAGTGCGTTCCGACGGCGCCGTCGCCTTCGATCTCGTCGTGCCCGTAGCGGGTGTGGTTCAGCGTCGTGCGCAGCGCGCGCAGCGGCCCGTCGCTGCTGTGCCAGTCGAACGCCAGCCCGGCATGGTCGCGTTCCATCTCGATGGTCACGTCCGGCTCGGCCACGATGCCGTAGGTGCTGTCGTAGTGGTCCACCGACACGCCGAGGCGGCCGCTGGCGAAGAACACCGAACCGCCGACGGCGCCGCCACGCGAGGTGCTCGCCGAGTTGCGCACCCGCGTGGTCTCGGGCAGCGCCTCGCCGCCTTCGATCGGCGTGTGGATGGGCACGCGCAAGTCGTCGGTGTCGCGTCCGAAGGCGTCGACGTGCAGCGCGAACCGCCCGTTGCCGGTCTCGATCAGCGCCGCGCCCCCGCGTTCGCGGGCGGCGCCGCCCAGGCGCAATTCGGCTGCGCCGCCGATGCCGGCCAGGGGCTCTTTCGGAATGCGGTTGTCGAGTGCGTTGACGACGCCGCCGACCGCGCTGCCGCCGTACAACAACGCGCCGGGGCCGCGCAGCACCTCGAGCCGCTCGACGATCAGCGGGTCGATCGGCACGGCGTGGTCGAAGCTGAGGCCGGACGCATCCAGCGATGCACCGGCGTTCGTCAGCAGCCGCACGCGGTCGCCATCGAGGCCGCGGATGATCGGCCGGTTGGCGTTCGGGCCGAAGTAGCTGGACGAGACCCCCGGCTGGCTGTTGAGCGTCTCGCCGAGCGAGCTGCCGCGGCGCAGCACGAGCTCGTCGCCGGAGAGCACCGAGACGGGCGCGGCGATGTCGCGGCTGCCCAGCGGATTGCCGGTGACGACGACAGGGTCGAGCGTGGTGGCCGCGACGACGGTCGTTTGGGCGAGCGCGGGAGAAGACGCGGCGATGGAGGCGGCCAGCGCCAAGGCATGGCGCCGCCCGCGGGGAAGGCATGAGGAGTTCATTCGAGTGACCAAGCTGAAAGGACGACACGAAGGCGGCGCAGGCGCGCCTTCGGCGGCCGGGCGCAACGCGCGCGGCCTGTGCATGGGGCGAGTGCCCCGTTTTTCAGCTCAGTGAAGGAGGCCCGCGGGCGAGGAAGCCCGCCGACTGCGCGGCGAGATGCCAGGCCCGGTGCACGAAGGCGGCCGGCATCGGTGCGACGACCGGCAGCACCGAGGCCGGCACGCCGGGCAGCGTGTCGGCATGGGTCAGTTGGTCGTAGAGGTCACAGGCGCTGCCGCGATCGTGGCCGAACAGCGCCTCGAACCCGTGCTCCGCCTCGTGCTCGCCGGCCACCGCTGCGTGCGAGGCCGACTCCTGCGCGTGCGCGACACGGTGCGTGATCCCCAGCCACTGCGCCAGCACGAGCGCGACCAGCACGGCGGCGATCAGCGTGCTGCGGCGGGTGGGGAGACGGGGAATCGAGGTCATCGTGGGATCGGCGGCCCGGGAGCATATCAGCCGCCGGTCAGTCCGCCTTCACGCGGCTCGCGAAGGTCTTGCGGAACTTCTCGACTTTCGGCGCGACGACGAAGGCGCAATATCCCTGGTCCGGATGGTTGGCGAAGTAGTGCTGGTGGTAGTCCTCGGCGCGGCTGTAGTTCTCCTCCGGCAGCAGTTCGGTCACCACGTGCCCGCCGTGGTGGGAGTTGACCTCGGCGATCACTTCGCGCGCGATGCGCTCCTGCTCCGGATTGCGGAAATAGATGCCGGAGCGGTACTGAGAACCGACGTCGTTGCCCTGCCGGTCTTTCGTCGTCGGGTCGTGGACCACGAAGAAGATCTCGAGCACGTCGCGCAGGCCGATCTTCTGCGGGTCGTAGCTCACGCGCACCACCTCGGCATGGCCGGTGTGGCCGGTGCAGACCTGCTCGTAGCTCGGGTTCTTGACCTGTCCGTTGGTGTAGCCCGACTCGACGGCGGTCACGCCGTCGACCTTCTCGTAAACCGCCTCCACGCACCAGAAGCAGCCGCCGCCGAGGGTGATGGTGTCGATCGAAGTGCTCATCGGAAATCTCCATCTTTGAATCGTGGCCCTCTGAATCGTGGACCCGCCATGAACGACATTCTGCGTCAGCCCTTCAGTCGAAGGCGACCTGGGCCGTCAACGCCAGCGTCCAGTGCCTCGGCAGCGCCGGTTCGAAGTAGCGCCGGTTCCCGTCGTTGACGATGACGGACCCCGCGTAGCGCTTGTCGCCGGCGTTGTCCAGGCGGATCAGCTCGGTGAAGCGCCATGCGCCCCGCGTCTGCTGCCAGCCGGCGCGCAGGTTGAACACGGTCGCCGCGGGCGCCGCATCGTCGTTCGCGTCGTTGACCGCCAGCGCGCCGAGATGCTGAACTTCCGCCGCTGCGTGGAAGCCGGCCCACGCGGTGGGCGCCCACACCAGTTCGGCGAAGAGGCTGCGTTCGGGTGTTCCGGGAAGGCGGTTGCCGGCCGGCACGGTGATGGCCGCCTCGCCGTTGCCGCTGACGAAGCGCTCGGCGAAGCGCGCGCGCAGCAGCGTGACGCTCAAGCCGGCACGCAGCGTGTCGCCGAGCCGGCCGGCATACGACAGCTCCAACCCGCGCCGCGACGTGCGGCCGGCGTTCTTGAAGGTGGACCGTCCGCCGCCGCTGGTGTCGACGACGATCTCGTCGCGCGTGGCGATGTCGAACACGGCGACGTCGACGCGCTGGTTCGCCGCCGGCTTCCACTTCGCGCCGAGTTCGGCATGCCGGCTGCGCGACGCCCGCAGCGCCGTGTTGAGGCCCGTGCCTTCGGGACGGTAGGCGAGTTCGGTGAAGGTCGGCGTCTCGAAACCGCGCCCGGCATTCGCGTAGAGGTTCAGCGACGGCGCGACCCGCCATGCGATGCCGGCGACCGGATTGATGGCGCGGTAGTCGACCCGGCCGCTGTCGTCGGGATTGTCGACCGTGATGAAACGGTCGTCCGATCGAAAGCGCACGCGGCTCGTGCGCGCGCCGGCGGTCAGCGTCCATGCGGGCGCGATGTCCCACGCCGCCTGCACGAAGGCATCGGCGTTCTCGACGCGGTTGCGCTCGTCGCGCTTCAGAGCGCCTTGCGCACCGCCGTCGTTGACGTAACCCTGGCGGTTCTCGCGCATCCGGTCGAACTCGAGTCCAGCGGTCAGTTGCAGCCAGCGAACGTCATCGAGCGGAATGCGGCGCGACGCCTGCGCGGCCGCGCCGCCGTAGCCGCGCGCGAACTGCACAATGCCGCCGCTGGACGTCGGTGCCATCTGCGGACCCGGCGGAATGGACAGCGCGTTGTCGAGGTCGCGGCCGCCGGCGTAGACACGGCCGGTCAGCACCGTGTGTTCGCCGAGCCGGTGTTCCAGCACCGCGCCGAGCTGCTGCTGGCGCACGGTCTTGCGCGCATCCTGTGCGAACGCGAGCGGCACCGCCTGGCGCGGATCGGCCTGCCACTGCTCACGCGTGAGGCCCAGCGGGTCGTGCGAGACCGGCTGGTCGACCGCATTGAGCACCACGCTGAGCTCGGTCGACGGATTCACCGTGTGGCGCCAGCGCGCGTTCAACTGGCCCCGCTGCGCGTCGCTGTGCTGGCGGTAGCCGTCGGTTCGGAACTTCGACACGTCCACGGTCACGCCGTGGTCGCCGGCGCGGGTGCTGAATTTCGTGCCGAGCTTGAGCAGGTCGTACGGGCCGAAGGCGGCGGAGGTCGACACCGTCGGCTGCGGCGCATCGTCTTCGGTGAACACCTGCACCACGCCGCCCGCGGCATTGCCGTAGAGCTGCGCCATCGGCCCGCGCAGCACCTCGATCCGGCCGGCGGACGACAGCGCGATCGTCGACGCCTGCCCCTGCCCGTCCGGCATCGTCGCGGGAATGCCGTCGACGATGAGCCGCACGCCGCGGATGCCGAAGGTGGAGCGCGCGCCGAAGCCGCGTATCGACAGCTGCAGGTCCTGCGCGTAGTTCTGCCGGTTCAGCACCGTGATGCCGGGCACGCGGTTCAGCGCCTCCGACAGATTGACTTGGGGCCCGGCGGTTTCGATCGTCTCGCGGGTCAACGCTGAAATCGCCGCCGGCGCGTCGAAGGACGATTGGCCGCTGCGCTGCGCGGTGACGACGACCGGGTCGAGCATCACCGGCGCGTCGGCCTGGGCGCACGCGGCACCGCTGCCGGTGAGCGCTGCGACGACGAACGAGGGGCATGGCCAGCGCCGACTCACGGCGCGCCCTACTTGTCGTCGCAGCTGCGACCCGGCTTGTCGCAAAGCTCCGCCGCTCTTGTCGTTCATGTGTTCTCCTGAAAAGGGCTACATGATGCCGCCCTCGGGCGACCCATCGTCGGAGAAACACCTGATAACGGTCCGGCACAATCGCGGGTGGTCACAGAAGAGCGCGAAGAAACAACGACATGAACAGCCTGTTCGTCATGCTCGGCATCGAGTCATGGAAGCCGATTCTCACGGCGCTCGTCCTGCCGCCGGTGCCCTTTCTGCTCACGACCCTCGTCGGCGCCCGCCTGATCCTGCCGCGCCGCGGTTGGGGGTGGTCGCTCATCGTGCTGAGTGTCGCCGGGCTGTGGCTGAGCTCGACGGCCGGCGCCGGGCGCATGCTCGAGCGCTTTGTGCTCGACGTGCCGCCGGCGCTGCAGGCCGATCGCCTCGACGAAATCCGCGGCCAGTTTGGGAGCAAGGGCGCGATGGCCATCGTCGTACTGGGCGGCGGCCAGGAGCCGTTTGCGCCGGAGTACGGCATGAGCAACCTCGCTCATCGCTCGCTCGAGCGGCTGCGCTACGGCCTGTGGTTGGGCCGCGAGACCGGCGTGCCGGTGGCCTTCAGCGGCGGCACCGGCTGGGCCGCGTCGGGCGGGGCCTCCGAAGCCGAAATCGCGGCGCGTGTGGCGCAGCAGCAGTTCAACCGCCCGCTGCGCTGGACCGAGGAGCAGTCGCGCGACACCCGCGAGAACGCGGCGCGCACGGTGCCGCTGCTGCAGCGCGCCGGCGTGGCGCACATCCTGCTCGTGACCCATGGCTGGCACATGCCGCGCGCCCAGCGCGCCTTCGTCGAAGCGGCGTCATCGAAAGGCATCACCATCGAGGCGGCGCCGATGGGGCTCGCGGCGCGCACCGAGGGGCCGGCGCTCGATTGGCTTCCGACGGCGAACGGCTGCGTGCGGGTGCACCACGCGCTGCGGGAGTGGCTGGGGCGGCTGGCCGGCGCCTAGGCCCTGGCCGGCCCGTGCCGTGCCGTGGTACGGTAGCGCCACGCTGCGCATCGACGGCGGCAGGTGGCCGGATCCGGCCTTCACAACAACGACAGGGCAGCAAACATGGCCGATATCGCGGCGTACCTTCACTTCGAACATTGGCCGCCGCTGCCCGACCTCCTGTTCTGGGTCGCGTTGACGCTGATGGTGGGCGCGCTGCTCGGCGAGGCCGTCTACCGCGGGCTGGCGCTGCCGCGCATCGTCGGCTACAGCGCGGCCGGCATGGCGGTCGCCATGGCCGGATTCGGATTCGGCGACGGGCAGCTGCAAGGCAACGTGCGTCTCATCGTCGATCTCGCGCTGGCCTTGCTGTTGTTCGAGCTCGGCAGCCGCGTCAGCCTGCAGTGGCTGCGTCGCAACCCGGTGCTGCTGTGGACCAGCGCGGCGGAGTCGCTGGTCAGCTTCGCCGCGATGGTGGTCGTTCTGCTGTGGCTCGGCCTCGATGCCCGCGTCGCGGTGGTCTGCGCGGCGCTCGCCGTGCCGGCCTCCGGCGCGGTGATCGGCCGGGTGTCGGCAGAGCTGAAATCGGCCGGCCAGGTCACCGAACGCATGATCGTGCTGAGTGCGCTCAACACGATCTACGCGGTGCTCGCGCTGAAGCTCATCGTCGGGGTGCTGCACGTGGGCGACCGCGGCGACTGGATCCAGGGCGTGGCCCAGCCGCTGTACACCTTCGTCGGTTCGGTGCTCGTCGCGGTGGTGCTGTCTCAGGCGGTGGCGTGGGTGATGCGCAACTTCGAACTGCGCGACGAGAACTCGGTGCTGCTGCTGCTCGGCATGATCCTGCTCGCGATCACGGCCGCGCGGTTGTTCGCGTTGTCCACGCTGCTGGTGCCGCTGCTCGCCGGCGTGATGCTGCGCAACGCCAGCGCGCGGCCGTGCATCTGGCCGCGCCACTTCGGCACCGCCGGCGGCGTGCTGGTGCTGATGCTGTTCGTCGTGCTCGGCTCGGTGTGGTCGGTGGCCGGCATCGGCACCGGCATCGTCGCGGCGCTGGCGCTGCTGCTGGCGCGCGGCCTGGCCAAGGCGCTGGTGCTGGCGGCCGCCGCGCGTGCCGGCGGCATCGAGACGCGCCAGGGACTGGCGCTCGCACTGGCGATGACGCCGCTGTCGGCGACCGCGCTGGTCCTGCTCGCCGACGTGCAGACGACCAGCCCCGAACTGGCCGCGCAGGTCGCGCCGATCGTGCTCGCCGCGATCGCGGTGATGGCGCTGACCGGCCCGATCTTCGTGCAGTGGGGCCTGCGCCTCACCGGCGAGTACCAACCCATGCGGCGCGGCGCCGTGGTCACGGAGCGCCCATGACACTCGGACGCTTTGCCGACTCGCGGTCGCTGTCGCTCGGCGTGGAGCTCGAGCTGCAGATCGTCAACCGCCACGACTACGACCTCTCGCCGAGCGCCAAGGACCTGCTGCGGCTGATGCAGAAGCACGAGATTCCCGGCAGCGTGACGCCGGAGATCACCGACAGCATGATCGAGCTGTGCACCGGCATCTGCACCGACCATGCGCAGGTGCTGGCCCAGCTCACGCAGACGCGCGACGCGCTGGTCGATTGCGCGTCGCGGCTGAACGTCGGCCTGTGCGGCGGAGGCACGCACCCGTTCCAGAAGTGGAGCCAGCGGCGCATCTTCGACAAGCCGCGTTTCAACGAGCTGTCCTCGCTGTACGGCTACCTCTCGAAGCAGTTCACCGTCTTCGGCCAGCACGTGCACATCGGCTGCCCCGGGCCCGACCAGGCGCTGACCTTGCTGCACGGCCTGTCGCGCTTCATTCCGCACCTGATCGCGCTGTCGGCGTCGTCGCCTTTCGTGCAGGGCACCGACACCGGCTACGACTCCGCGCGGCTCAACTCGGTGTTCGCGTTTCCGCTGTCGGGGCGTGCGCCGTTCGTGACCCACTGGGAGGACTTCAACGCGTACTTCCAGAAGATGGCCCGCACCGGCGTCGTGCAAAGCATGAAGGACTTCTACTGGGACATCCGGCCCAAGCCCGAGTTCGGCACGATCGAAGTGCGGGTGCTCGACACGCCGCTGACGATAGAAAAGGCCGCAGCACTGGCCGGCTACATCCAGTGCCTCGCGCGCTGGCTGCGTGTCGAGCGGCCGTTCGAACCCGCGGAGGACGACTACCTGCCGTACACGTTCAATCGTTTTCAGGCCTGCCGCTTCGGGCTGGACGGCACCTTCGTCGACCCGTCCACCGGCGAGCACCGCCGCCTGCGCGACGACGTCGAAGCGACGCTGCAGATGCTCGAGATCCATGCGATGGAGCTGAAGGCCGAGGGCGCGCTGGCGCTGATCCGCGCCGAGCTCGCCGGCGACGGCAACGATGCGACCTGGCTGCGCGGCGTCCAGGACCGCGAGCACCTGCTGCCCGAAGTGGTGCGCCAGCAATGTTTGCGCTGGGAGGTCGGCACCGCATGAGTCCCCCGCGCGCGCCGCTGCGAATCGGACTCTCCGCGCGTCTGATGCACCTGCCGCCTCTCGAACTCGGATTTCGCAACAAGACGCTGCAGTACCTGGAGCAGTCGATCGCGCACTGGATCATGGGGCGCGGCGCGGTGGTGTACATGTTGCCGGCGCTGGCCTTCGGCGCCGAGATCGAGCGCCGCCAGGTGTCGGTGCGCAACTACGTCGACACGCTCGACGGCCTGGTGCTGCAGGGCGGCGCCGACGTGAGCCCGACCAGCTACGGCCAGCAGCCGCTGCGGCCCGAATGGTCGGGCGACATCGTGCGCGACCGCTATGAAATGGAGCTGCTCGAGGGCTTTCTGGCCCAGGGCAAGCCGGTGCTGGGCATCTGCCGCGGCTCGCAGCTGATCAACGTGGCGTTCGGCGGCACCTTGCTGCAGGACATCGGCACGCTGCATACCGGCGCCGCGCGGCACGTCGATGCCGACATGTACGACCAGCTGCTGCACGAGATCCGTTTCGAGCCCGAGGCGCGAATGGCCGAGCTCTATCCCGGGTTGCAAGGCGGGCGCGTCAACAGCATCCACCACCAGGCCGTCGACCGCCTCGGCGCCGACCTGCGCGTGGAAGCTCGCAGCGCCGATGACGGCGTGATCGAGGCGATTCGCGCCCGCGGATCGGCCTTCGTCGCGGGGGTGCAGTGGCATCCCGAATTCCACTCGGCGAACGCGGAGCTGTTGAGCGGCGAGCCGCTGCTCGACGCGTTCCTGTCGGCGGGCGAGATGGCGCGCGGCGGAGGTTGAGGGGCGGGCCGCCTCAGGTTCGGGGCCGCTCAGAAAGTGTAGACAGAAGAAGAATCCTTCCGATGTTCCTCTGTGTCCTTTGTCTACACCGATCAGAGGTCGAGGGTGTACACCTGTGCGTCGTGGCGTTCGGAGGCACTGTGGCCTTCGAGTGCACGATCCCATTCGGCGCCCTCGGCGCCCTTGTCCGCCACGAGCCCTGTCGTCATCTGCGCCACTTCCTCGGTCGCGGCGTCGAACTCGCCCACCTGTTCACGCGTGTCGAGGAAGAGCCGTGCCACGACATACCCCCCGGCGTCGATCACGACGAGGTAGCGTGTGGGTTTGCGATGCACGGTCTGTGTATGCGCATGCGGCAACTCCCTGCCGAAGTCCTGGCTCATGTCCCTATGTTGCCACGTATCTCAGGCCGTGAAGCACTACCCTGCCCGCGCCTGCACCAGATCCCGCCGCAGCACCACCGGGGCGCCGCCGTGGCGCCGCTTGACCAGCCAGTGGGCGAGCGCGGAGTCGAGGTGCGCCACGTGCGACGGGAACCAGCGCACGAGTTCAGCGACGAACTCGCGGCCGATCGCCGCATCGCCGGCAATCACCCGCGCCAGCACTTCATGCGCCGAAGCGAGCACCGCCGCATGTTCGTCGGCATGGCACTCGGCGGCCGGAAACGCGGTCTCGACCATGTCCCGGTCTTCCTCGCCGAAGTGCGCCTGGGCATGCGCGATGAAGGCCCGCAGGCCGGCGGCCAGCTCGGCGTCGGCGCAGGCACTCATCGCGGCGACGACGTCGACGAACTCGCGGTGCGTGCGGTCCATCGCCGCGTGCCCGAGCAGCAGCGCATCGGTCCATGCGAGTTCCTCGGCGACCATCGCACTCAGCCTCTCAGGCAGTGGCCTTGGCGCTGTCGCGCGACGCCATGCGCTCACGCCAGGCGCTCAGCCGGGCTTGCCCGGCGTCCAGCCCCTGCCCGACCAGCGCGCCGAACTCCACGAAGCTGTAGAGCACGATGTCGGCCAGCGTCAGTGCATCTCCGGCAACGAAGGGGCGTTCGCCGAGCCGGGCCTCGAGCCAGGCGAGGCCCTCGCGGGCCGTCGCCTTCAGATCGTCGGCCGCCTGCGGCAGGCAGCGCACGCGCTCCTTGAACATCGGCAGGCCCTCGGCGGCGCGAAAGCCGTGGGTCATCGGCTGCACGATGGCCAGGTCGATGCGACGGGTCCACATGCGCGTGCGTGCGCGTGCCTCGGGCGTGCTGCCGATCAGCGGCGGCTGCGGGTGCAGCTCCTCGAGGTACTCGCAGATCGCCGTGGTTTCAGCCAGCGCTTCGCCCGAATCGAGCATCAGCACCGGCGTGCTGCCGGACGGATTGATCGCGAGAAACGGAGACTGGCGGTTCTCGCCGGCGATGATGTCCACGTCGACGGCGGGCAGCTCGATGCCCTTCTCGATGAGGAACATGCGCACCAGGCGCGGATTCGGTCCGATGGAGTGGTAGAGCTTCATGGTTTTCAGAACTGCACGCGCTTGGTGTAGCCGCCGTCGACCACGAGGTTGCTGCCGGTGATGTACGAAGCCATCGGGCTGGACAGGAACACCATCGCACGAGCCACGTCCTCCGGTGCGCCGAAGCGGCCCAGCGGCATCTCCGAAAGCGTCTTGTCGTACAGCTCGGGCATTCCGTCCTTGATCATCGACCAGTTGCCGCCGGGGTAGGCGATGGGCCCGGGGCACACCATGTTGACGCGGATCTGCTTGGCCGCCCACAGCTGCGAGAGCTGCTTGCCGTAGGTGAGGATGGCCGCCTTGATGGCGTTGAAGGCCTGCGGGTAGATGAAGGTCTCCACCGCCGCCGTGCTCGACATCAGGATCACCGAGCCGTTGCCCGAGGCCTCGAGCGCCGGCTCGAGCGTCTGGCAGCCGGTCACCGCGCCCATCATGTCGAGCTGGAAGGTCTTGTCCCAGTCGGTGGTCGCCTGCGCGCCCGAGGAGCTGGCGTTGTGGATGAAGATGTCGCAGCCGCCCAGGCGCTGCACGGCGTTCTTCAGCCAGGCCTCGTAGACCGCGCCGTCGTTCATGTCCAGCGCATCGCCGAAGACCTTCACGCCGGCCCCCGAGAGCTGGGTGACGGTCTCGTCGACACGCTTGGCGTCGCGCGAGAAAAAGGCGATGTCGCAGCCTTCGGCGGCGTAGATGTCCAGCGCCGCGCGGCCGATGCCGCGGCTGCCGCCGTTGATGATGACTTTCTTGCCGCGCAGTCCGAGTTCCATGGTGTGCTCCTTGTCAGGCGTTGGTGTGGGGGGTGATTTCGCGCGCGCTGGCCCAGGCCAGTCCGCGCCGCAGCAGCTCGTGGAACACCGGCAGATTCCAGGCGCAGCGGTCCACGCTGGGCCAGTAGTCCATCAGCGGCTGCAGGTCGTAGTGGCCGCGGCAATGGCCGAGCGTCAGATAGAGCACGGCGCCCTGCCCCAGCTCGCGCAGGTACATCACCGGGTGGCGTGCACGCGGCCAGCGCTCGCGCACGAAGCCCTCTGCCGCGCCCTCGTATTCGGTGTCCAGCAGCACCTGCAGCCCGGGATGGGCGTCGAGCAGGTACAGCTCGTCGGTGGTCTCGAAGGGTTCGATGCCGCGTACCAGCGCGTGGTCCGGATCGGCCACTTCCACGCGGTACGGCGCGATCGGCGGGTGGGCGATGAACTGCGTGCCCAGCGTCTCCATCAGATGCGGCGCCCAGGCCGGCGAGTCGACCAGGCCGTTGGTGAGGAAGCGCAGGATCGAGTTGGTGCCGTGCAGGGCCAGCCAGCGTCCGCCCCCCTCGACCCAGGCACGCAGGGCCTCCTGCTGCTCCAGGCTGGGCACCACGTCGCAGGTGTAGGTGACGAGAAAGCGCGCCGCGCGGATCGCGTCGAGATGGGCGTAGTCCTCGAACACGCGCACGCGCATGCACTCGTTTTCGGCGAGCAGCTTGAGCAGCTCGAGCCGCGCGAAGTCGATGTCGTGGTACTTGCCGGAGGCGATCAGCACGACGTCGATGCGCGTCGGCGGGTTGGCATTCGGATTCATGGCGTGGTGTCCTTGTCAGCCCAGCGGACGCAGCGGGTCCCGGCCATCCCAGTGGCGGCACACCTCGCGCATCGCGGCAAAACCGTCCAGCGTGGCTTGCGGGAGGCGGATCAGCTCGATGAGCCCTCCCGGCCCGCCGCCGGCGTCGACGTAGATCACCTCGCCGCCGCCGGCCACCTCGGCCTCCTGCGCGACTCGCGCTCTCGCCGCGGCACAGACCCGCCGCGCATGCGCCATGTCGTCGACGACGATGCAGACGTGGTGCAGGCCCTCGCGCCCTTCATCGCGCCAGCGCTTGTAGATCGACGGCGCAGCGTTGTGCTGCCGGATCAGCTCGACCTGCATGTCGCCCCAGTACGCGATGGCGATCGAGAAGTCGATGTCCGAGGGCTCGCCTTCGTAGCGGCAGTTCGGCAGCGAGATGTGCTCCAGGCTGAAGAACGGACCGACGCCCATGGTCTCGGTCCAGTGGCGCAGGGCCGCGTCGAAGTCCTCGGGGACATACGCCATCTGCATGACGGTGCCGAGCTGGGCGATCAACGACTTGCGTGCGGTCATGGCGCGGGGGCTCCACGGTGGGCAGCAGCCCGTGCGACCGAGGCCGCGACCTCGGCACCGGACGGGTTGCGGCGCAAGGTCAGTCCGCCATTGACCTGCAGGTTCTCGCCGCTCATGAAGCACTCGTCGCTGGCCAGCCAGACGGCGGCGGCGGCGATGTCCGCCCGGGTGCCGATGCGCCCCAGCGGATAGCCTGGCAGGAACGCATCGAACAGGCCGGGCACGGTGCTGGCCTGTGCCGTCATCGGTGTGTCCGTCAGGCCGGGCGAGATGGAGTTGGCGCGGATGCCGCGGTGGCCGAACTCGTTGGCGACGCAACGGATGACATGGTCGGTGCCGGCCTTGGTGCCCATGTAGGCCGCGTGATCGTTCAGCATGATCGTCGCCGTGGCCGAGCTGATCTGGATGATCGAGCCGCCCTCGTCCATCACTTCCAGCACGGCCTGGAAGAACATGTGCGGCCCCTTGAACTGCAGCGCGGTGATGCGGTCGATGTCGTCTTCGGTCGTCTCCAGAAAGGGCTTGAGCAGGCCCCAGCCGGTGGCGTTGACGGCGATGTCCAGGCGGCCGCCCCAGTCCCTGGCATGGGCGGCCAGTGCCTGCAGTTCGGCCTTGCGCGTGATGTCGCACAGCATCGCGGTGCCGCCGATCGTGGCCGCGAAGCGATCGAGTTCGTCCGCATGGCGTCCGGCGACGACCACGCGTGCGCCTTCGTCGGCAAATCGGCGAGCGATTTCCTGGCCCATGTTGTCGCGGCCGGCCGCCCCGAGGACGATGGCGACCTTGTCTTGCAGGCGTGGCATGGCAGGGACCTTCAAGCCGCCAGGCGCGCGGTGGCGCCGTTGTCGACGACGAACTCCGCGCCGGTCACGAAGCGCGACTCGTCCGAGGCGAGGAACAGCACCATGTGGGCCACGTCGTCGGGCCGGCCGGCGCCGGGGAAGTTCGCTCCGACCACCGGCACCACCAAGGGCGTGTCGATCACGCCGGGAAAGATCGTGTTGCAGCGGATCGGGTAGCCGTGGTCGCGGCAGTGGCCGGCCACCGACAGGCTCAGCGCGCGGATCGCTCCCTTGGCTGCGGCATAGGCGAGCACCGGCGGCGTGGCGCGGAGCGCGGCGACGGAGGAGATGTTGATGATGGAGCCGCCGCGCTCCTTCATCACCTGCACGGCGTGCCGGCAGCCGAGGAAGCAGGACTCGCCGTGCACCGCCGCGAGCAGGCGGTACTGCTCCAGCGTGGTGGTCTCGATGTCGCCGACCAGGCAGATGCCGGCGTTGTTCACCAGCACATCCAGCCGGCCGTGGCGGGCCAGCACGCTGTCCATCACCCGCGCCCAGTCGGCCTCTTGCCGCACGTCGTGGTGCATGAACTCGCCGCCGATGCGTTCGGCCACGGCGCGCCCCGCGTCCTCGGCGATGTCGGTGACGATCACCCGCGCCCCTTCGCGCGCGAGCAGCGCGGCATCGGCCGCTCCCAGCCCGGAGGCTGCGCCGGTGATCAGCACCACCTTGTCCTGCATGCGCTTCATCGCTGCACCTTCCATCCGCCGGTCATTGGCGCGGGTACTGCAGAGGCTGCAGAAACACAACGGTCTCGTTGCGCACGACCTCGCCCAGCGTCTGGCCGAAGCGCGGAAACTCCGGGTGGGACATCAGCACCTGCAGCCCGCGGCCGTAGTGGTTGTAGTCCTCGAGCCGCCACAGATCGACCACGGTGTTCAGCCGGCCGCTGGTGTGCATGAAGGCCCCTTCGAGCTTCCAGCCCTCGCGTTCGAGGATGGGCACCATCTCGCTCATCAGCGCGACGAAGCGGGCAAACCCGTTCGCCTCCACTTCCAGCGTGGATTTCATATAAAGGCTCATGCGGGGGCTCCTGGTGAGAAGGCTTGCGAAGGTGACGGCACGCGCGCATCGGCGGCGCCGCGAAGCAGGAAATGCGACAGCGCCGGGATCAGCACCAGGGCGCCGAGCATGTTCCAGACGAACATGAAGGTCAGCAGGATGCCCATGTCGGCCTGGAACTTGATGGGCGACCAGGCCCAGGTCACCACGCCGGCGGCCAGCGTCACGCCGACCAGCCCGACCACCTTGCCGGTGAATGCGAGCGCGCGCCGGTACGCTTCGGCCAGCGTGCAGCCCTGGCGCTGCTGCGCGAGCTGCACGCTCAGCAGGTACAGCGCGTAGTCGACACCGATGCCCACGCCGAGCGCCACCACCGGCAGCGTCGCGACCTTCACGCCGATGCCCAGGCGCACCATCAGCGCCTCGGCCAGGATGGAGGTCAGCACCAGCGGCAGCACGGCCACGACCACCGCGCGCCAGCTTCGGAAGGTGACCGCACACAGCAGGACCACCGCGCCGTACACGTACAGCAGCATCAGGTGGTTGGCCTGCCGCACGACGATGTTGGTCGCCGCATCCACACCCGCGCTGCCCGCGGCGAGCAGGAACTTGCGCTCGGCCGTGTCGTGCTGCGCGGCGAAGCGGCTGGCCGCTTGCACCACGCGTTCCAGCGTCTCGGCCTTGTGGTCGGTCAGGTAGGCCTGCACCGGGATCAGCGAGCACGACGGGTTGATGAACTCCGAGTTCCAGCTCAGCGCGTTGCTGATCTGCGCATCGATCAGGCCCTGGTTGTCGCTGATCGTCGCCCACTTCGGATTGCCCTCGAAGCCGCCCGCGGTGTAGGCGCGCACGGTGTCGGCGAGCGACGCGGTGCGCTGCACGCCGGGCACCTGCGCGAGGGTCCAGCTCAGGCGGTCGGCCTCGGTCAGCGTCTCGAACGAGCGGCACTGGTCCGGCGGCGTCTTGACCATCACCGCGAAGACGTCGCTGGAAATGCCGTAGTGCGAGGTGATGAAGGCGTTGTCGCGGTTGTAGCGCGAGTCGGGGCGCAGCTCGGGCGCGCCGGCATCGAGGTCGCCGACCTGGAGCTGCTGGCTGTAGATGAAGCCGCCCGCACCGAGCACCAGCGCCGACGCGATGGCAGCCGCCGCCCAGCGTCTCTCGGTGAAGCGCTCCAGCACGTGCCAGACCGCCCCGCCCTGCGAGGAGCCGCTTTCGAGGCTGCGGCGCGCGGCGACTGGGCTCACGCCGACGTACGACAGCAGCACCGGCAGCAGCAGCAGGTTGGTGAAGATCAGCACCGCCACGCCCAGGCTCGCCGTCAGCGCGAGCTCGCGGATCACCGGGATGTCGATCACCATCAGCACCGCGAAGCCGACCGCATCGGCCAGCAGTGCGGTGAGCCCGGCGAGGAACAGGCGCCGGAAGGTGTAGCGCGCGGCCACCCAGCGGTGCATGCCGCGGCCGACGTCCTGCATGATGCCGTTCATCTTCTGCGCGCCGTGGCTCACGCCGATGGCGAACACCAGGAACGGCACCAGCATCGAGAACGGGTCGAGCTGGCCGCCCAGCGCCACCACGATGCCCAGCTGCCAGACCACGGCGACGCTCGAGCAGCCGATCACCAGCGCCGTGCTGCGCGCGCAGCGCGTGAAGGCGAAGATGACGATGGTGGCCACCAGCGCGGCCACGAGAAAGAACGCCATCACCTGCTGCAGCCCGTCGATGAGGTCGCCGGCGAGCTTGGCGAAGCCGATGATCTGCATGCGCAGCGCGGGCGCGTCGCCGGCGGTGTGCTTGTGGCGGATCTGCTCGAGCGCGGTCGACAGTGCCCGGTAGTCGACCGGCCGGCCTTCGGCATCGGCAGCCAGCAGCGGCACCACGATCATGCTCGAGCGGTAGTCGTTGGCGACCAGGCTGCCGACCACGCCGGCGCGCGCGATGTTCAGCCGCAGGTCGGCGATCGACTTCGCGCTGCCGTCGTAGTCGTTGGGCAGCACCGGGCCGCCGGTGAAGCCCTCTTCGGTGACTTCGACCCAGCGCACCACCGGCGTGAAGATCGACTTCATCCAGGCGCGGTCGACCCCCGGCAGCAGAAAGATCTCGTCGTTGACCTTCGCGAGCCGGGCCAGGTAGGCCGCGTCGAAGATGTCGCCGCTGGTGGCCTCGACCACCACGCGCACCGAGTCGCCCAGGCCGCGCAACTGGCCGCGGTTCTCCAGGTAGTTCTTGATGTAGGGGTGGCCGTGCGGCAGCATCTTGTCGAAGCTCGCGCCGACGGTCAGGCCACGCAACTGGAACGCGAAGATCGCGGTGAGCACCGCGCACAGCACGAGCAGCACGAGCCGGTGGTTGAAGACCAGCCGCTCGAGCAGGTTCCCCGATTGCGGATCGAAGGGCGCCGCGTCGGTTGCGGCGAGGTCGATGTCGATGGGTGAGTGCATGCCGGGGCGCCTACTTGATCTGTTCGATGGCCAGCGTCTGCAGCCGCACCCCTGCGGCGCCGACCAGGCCGATGCGCTGGGCGCCGAGCGCGGCGATGCCGAAATACGGCATCGGCTGCGTCGCCGGCAGCGGCAGGAAGCGCCGGCCACCATCGCGGCTCAGCGCGATGCCGCCGGCCTGGTCGACCAGCACGATCGCGCCGCCCGGCAGCGCCGTGCCCGCGGTGATGCCGGCCGTGCCGACACCGGCGACCGTCTGCCACTGCCGCCCTTCATCGTCGCTGCGGAACAGGCGGCCGCGCATGCCGTAGGCGAGCAGCGTGCCGGCGTCGGTGACGACCAGGCCGAACAGCGTGCCCTTGTAGGGCGTGGCAACGGCCTCGAAACGCTGGCCTTGCGGATCGAGCCGCCACACCATGCCCTGCTCGCCGGCCAGGAAGGTGCCCCGCGCGCTGCTGCGCACCGCGTAGAAGTGCAGGTCCTGCGGGTTGTCGGTGCGCTCCATCCACGGCGCCCAGGTCCGGCCGCCGTCGTCGGTGCGGAAGATGCGGTTGAAGGTGCCGACGACGAAGCCGCTGGTCTCGCTGCTGAAGTGCACGTCGAGGAAGCTCGGCGTGCTGCCGTCGCCTGCCTGCGCCTGCTCGCGCCGCAGCAGCTTGGCCGCCTGCTCGTCGGTGGCCGCGCGCGACTCGAAGTGGCGCTGCGCCAGTGCGTTGGCCTCGCGCCCGCCCAGCTGCCGCTGCCAGGTGCTGCCGCCGTCGTCGCTGTGCAGGACGACGCCGCCGTGCCCGACGGCCCAGCCGTGCCGCGCGCTCGGAAACGAGATCGCCAGCAGGTCGCTGCTCACCGGCACGGTGGCCTGCGTCCAGTGGGCCCCGTCGTCGTCCGACCAGACGATGTGGCCGCGTGGACCGGCGGCGACGATGCGCGTGCCGGCGCGTGCGATCGCCAGCAGCGGGTGGCTGGCGGCCAGCCGCGTCGGTAGCGCGGCGAGCTCCTGCGGCGGCTGGAACGCCGCCGCGGCTGCCGGCAGCAGGCTCAGGGCGAGGCCGGCACACAGGCGCCGACGCGCCCGGAACTCGACAGGCGAAGCGAGGTTCAGGACCATCGCTGCACGACGGGTTCGACGGCTGCGCGCAACGCGGCGGGCAGCTCGCGCCAGGCGGGGCCGAGGTCGGCGGCAAGCGAGCTGCGGCGGTAGTCCACCGGCTGCGGCGCCAGGCGCGGCATCCAGCCGGAGTGCACCTGGAACGACTGCTTCAGCCCCGGCGCGGTGGCGGTCGCGATCGGCCCCTTGCCGAGCGCGAGCGCATCGAAGACCTGCAGCTCGGTGTGATCGGGGAACTGCACGAAGGCGAGCATCCAGCCCTCGCCCTGGACCCCACCCTCGCCGCGGTCGGGCACGTACACCGGCGACTGCGCGAAGCTGCCGGCCGGGAAAGCCCAGGACGACTGCTCCTGCATGGTCTCGAGGTCGATGCAGGCCACTGTCGACGGGCGCGGCTGGGCCGATAGCTCCTCCACCGGCACGATGCGGTACGGGTGCTCGCGGTGCAGCTCGACCGCCTGCGGCACCAGCATCTCAGGGTTGTAGCCCCAGTACGCCTGCCACAGGTAGCGGCTGCGCTCGAGCGCCGGGCGGCGCATGTCGCGCCCGTACAGCAGCGTGGCCCAATGGCGCTCGGGATCGACGAACAGGCGTGTGTCCTTGACCTCGCCGGTGCGGCCGTCGATCACGTAGCGCCCCACCGGCGAGGCGTCCACCGGCAGCGGCAGGAAGCCGTGCAGCCCGGGCGCGATCGGCCGGGCGCCGTGCCAGGTGCGGTCGCTCTCGCCGAGCGCGATGTTCAGGTCCCAGCCGTTGGAGTGCGCGATGTACAGCGTGATGTCGTCGCCGTCCTGCCGATAGTCGGCGAACTCGTGGAACGACTCGTAAGGCAGCCGCGCATGCGCGCAGGGCACGGCCTTGCCGCGCCGCTCGCGCGTCAGCTCGCGCTTGGCGACGATGAAGATGTCGCTGTACGGCGGGTGCGGCTTGGTCCGGCCGCGGCCGGCGAAAGTGCCCGGCTCGTCCTGGTTGCCCACCTCGGTGAAGATCACGTAGTCCTGCGTCACCGCGATCTCGTGGATGCCTTGCGTGATCGCGGCGCCGGGCACGAACCAGGTCTCGATGCCGCCGTGGCCGTCCCAGCGCACCACCTGCAGGGGGCCCTGCCGGTCGGTGCGCGAGCGGCCCAGCGGCTCCAGGCCCACGTTGCACCACCACATGCAGCCCTCATCCACGTCTTCCACCGGGTGGCCGGTGGTCAACACGCCGGGAAACAGCGAATGCGGGCTGACCACGGGGTAGTCGGCCACCGCGCCGATGTAGCTGCGGAACTCCAGCGTTTGCGGGTCGAATTCCGCCGGGCGCTGCCGGTCGTAGGTGAGCAGCAGCCGGTCGCCCAGGAAGTGCGGCGCCGTGTTGGTGAAGGCCGGCTGCGCGCCGGCCAGCAACCCCGGCAGCTCGGCCGGGGGCACGGCGCCGAGCGCGGCGGCCATCAGCTCGCTGTCGGGCGTGCGCACGTTGCGGCTCGTCCAGTGCGGCACGCCCGCGGCGTTGGGCGCCAGGTCGACCCGGGTCACGATGCCGAAGCCGGCCCAGCAGAAGTTCACCACCGTGGGCTGGGCGGGCCCGATGATGAACGCGTGGCCCCAGAGGCCCGCCGGCCAGGTGCCCGACGTGACGGTCAGGTCGACGTCGACCTCGCGGCTCGGTTCGACCTGGTGATGCAGCGCATGATCCATGACGGCTTCTCCGCGCGGGGCTCAGCGAACGCCGGCGCCGGCCAGCACCTCGGGCGAGAAGAACGAGTCGGGCTGCAGCGCCGTCGGCACCCAGCCGCCCTTGCCCGACACGTCCTGCTGGCGTGCGTAGTTGCCGGTGGCCAGGTCATAGGTGACCCACTCGTCGGTTGAATGGCCGTAGGTCTCGTAGAACGAGATCGGCAGGCTGTGCGTCACGCGGTAGATCTGGCCGGCGGAGTCGTAGTTGTCCGAGATGCCGACGCCGGGCAGGTCCTCGTCCCAGAAGATCGTGCGCGTCGGGTAGACGTGGCGCTTGCCCGGCTTGAGCGTCGCCTTCACCTCCCACACGCGGTGCAGCTCCCAGCGCACGCAGTCCGGGTTGAGGAAGTTCTTGGTCTTCATCGCGACCGCGGTCGGGCAGGCATTGCGGTCGCGGATGCGGTAGTTGTTGTAGGGGATGTACATCTCGCGCTTGCCGACCAGCTTGAAGTCATAGCGGTCGAGCGAGCCGTAGAACACGGCCGCCTCGTCGACGGTGCCGGCGCCGCCGCCGGTCGGGCTGGGCGTGTCGTAGGCGATGTCCGGCGCGAGCTTGACGCGGCGCATGCCGGGCAGGTACGAATAGGCGCGCCGGCCCTTGTCCTGCAGGTCGATGTTGTCGACCACGATCAGCTTCTCGCCGGCCTTGCGCGCCGGGTCGTTGTAGTCGATGCGCAGCCGCTCGAAGACCTCGTCGGTGCTGATGGGCGTCGTGCGCTTGGGGTCGTAGATCGGGTATTCGGCCCACATCTCGCCGACACCGGTCACAGTGATGTTGCCCTGCGTGTCGACCACGCGCCCGCTCATGTCGGGCGAGTAGAACGCCGTGGTGTCGTACTTCAGCAGCCGGTTCCACATCACCTCGTTGCCGGTCTTCGGGAACGGGAACGGCAGGCCGGCGTAGCACCCTTCGATGCCCAGTCCGTTCTTGATGGTCTTGCACGCGCCCGCCGCGTTCTTCTTCATGTTCTCGATGACGAAGGGCGGGTAGCTCGCGATGCGGTGCGACGGGTAGACGTCGATGCGGTAGCCCGGGTACTTCTTCAGCATCGCCTTGACGCCCTCGCTCAGCTTGCTCGCATGCGGGTCGAGGTTCTTCCCGTCGATCGAGAACAGCGGCTTCTCTGCGGCGAAGGGGTCGGGGCGCAGACCCGGGTTCTTCGTGTCGTAGTTCGCCGGCGGCTTGACCGGGCCGGTGTAGGCGGGGATGGTGCCGTCCTTGTTGCCGGCGATGAGCGCGCCCCAGGGCGTGTGGGTCGTCGCCAGCATCTGCGCCTCTTCGGCGGTGACGGCGGCGAACGCCGGGCCGGCAAGGGCAGCGAGCAGCAGCGTGGAAAGGCGGGGAATTGCGTGTCTCATGCGGAGTCTCCGTGCGATGGCTCAGAAGGCCGTCTTGAATGTGAACGACAGCCAGCCCCGGTCCTTGAGCAGCGCATTGCCGCCGTTCGAGTAGGCCATCTGCGTGGTGCCAATGCCGGGCACGCCCGCGAAGGGATTGGGCCCGGCGGTGTAGTCGCCGAAGTAGTCGGTGTAGGCGAGGTCGAACTTGTACTTGCCCTTCACGTCGGCGCCGATGCCCAGACTCCACTGGCCGCTGCCCTCGTTGCCGCCGAAGGGGACCGGCGAGTTGCCTTTCAACCCGGTGCTGAAGGACATCGGCAACGTCAGGTCCACGCTCGGCAACGCCTGGAACCAGGTGGGCGTGGCCGACAGCGACAGGCCCCAGGCCGTGTTCGTCGAGCAGCCCGCGTCCTTGCCGCCGACCGGACAGTTGTGGTCGACGTGGCTGAAGTGGGCCGCCGTCGCCGCGTTCAGCCGGTGCAGCTTGCTGAAGGTGACCTCGGCCAGCAGCGTCGACGAATCGAACAGCGGCGTCTTGCCGATGTAGGCCAGCGCGTTGACGAGGAAGTGCAGGCTGTCGCCGCGCGCCAGGGCAGCCGAGCCGAAGGCGGTGTTCAACGCGGTGTTCTTCCGGTAGACGAGCTCCGAGCCGATCGAGACGCCCGACAGCTGCGTCGCATAGCTCAGGCCGGCCAGCTTCACGTCCTTCGCGTAGGCGTTGTGCAGTTCGGCGAACCTGCCGCCGGGGCTGAGCACGCCCATCACCTTGTCGTCGAACCGGCGCAAGGTCAGCCCGGCCGTGCCGTCGAGCCAGTCGGGCGACCACTTCACGTTGATGCCCCAGTTGCCGCGGTCCTCCGGGATCGCGTCGGGTCCGCTCTTCAGGTCGCCGCTGAACGGGATGCCGAGGAAATTGGTGCCGCCCTGGAAGAACGGGTCGGCGAAGGTGAAGTAGGTGCCGCCCTCGTAGATGCGATAGGGCTTCCACTCGAGGAAGTACTGCGCGTTCAGCGACAGCTCGTCGTTGATCTGCAGGTGCGCGGACAGCTGGCTCAGCGGCAGGAACAGCTCCTTGGCCTCGACGCCGGGCGTGGCGAGCGCCTTGCGGAAATCGACCGGCCCCTGCGAGTACGACGCGCCGTGGATCGGGCTGAACAAGGCCTCGCCGTAGATCACCGTGTGGCGCCCGAGCTTCGCGTCCAGCGGCATGTCGGCGCCGAGCGAGACACGACCGAACACGAACGCATCGAGGAACTCGCCGGAGTGCAGGTAGTAGCGCGCGACCGCCGGCGTGTAGGTGTTGTTCGGGTAGGCCGTGCCGAGCCCGGCCGCCTGGTAGGCGGGGTTGCCTTCCACCTTGTCGTCGTAGGCGGCGTCGTACCAGCTCGCCGCCGAGATCCGGAACCCGTGGCTCTTCTTGTAGACGAAGTCGAACTCGGTCAGCAGGTCGATCCGGTTGGTGATGAGGTCACCCTTGTCGAACTTGTACTCGCCGCCTTGCAGGCCCCAGGTGTCGGCCAGCGTCTGGTCGCGGTCCTCCATGCGCCAGCCGGCGTTGTAGCGGATCGTGTTGTCCAGTCGCAGCACCCCGTCGGGGTTGCCCATGTCGATCTGGAACGCCGCGCCATGGCCATGGAACATCGCCGCGGCCGCCGCGGCTGCCAGCATGGTGGGCGATGCCTGCCGACGTGGCGCCTTCCTCGTCTCTTGTCGCACGGTCTTGTCTCCTGTGTGTTGATTTCGTGGGGGTCACCATGGCTCGGCTGAGTGCGTTGCCGAGCCCATCAATAACAAACGAGCCTGTTCGTTTTTTTCAGAATAGCGCAGGCCCACGGGCCGATCTACTATCGTTGACCCTTATCAAGTCATCGGACAACCGGACGTGATACCGGTCGGCCGTTCTGCTGCAGTTCACGCAGCACCATCTCGCCGGGCTGATGCGCATGACGGTCGTGCTGGCCTCGCTAGTGCTGCTGGTGCTGCTGGTGCTGCTGGTGCTGCTGGTGCTGCTGGTGCTGCTGTGCTGCTGTGCTGCTGTGCTGCTGTGCTGCTGTGCTG
>DATKCI010000066.1:0-18513 GCA_035513255.1 Piscinibacter sp.
GCGACGAAGTCGGCGGTGTCCAGGTCGGCCTCGTTGCCGGTGGCCGCGACGCAGCGCACGCCGATGCCCGCGTCGCGCAGCAGCGCGTAGGCCGACACGCCGAAGGCGCCGCTTTGCGAGACGATGGCCACCGGGCCGTCCTGCGGCACGTGGTCGGTGTAGATCGAGGCGAACGACATCACCGCGCCGCTGTCGAAGCTCGCCACGCCGATGCTGTTCGGTCCGAGCAGGCGCACGCCGCCGGCGCGGCAGATCGCGGCGAGGCGCTGCTGCCTCGCCAGACCCTGGTCGCCGACCTCCGCATAGCCGGAGGCGAACAGCAGCGCGTTGCGCACGCCGAGGCGCGCACAGAGCGCGAGCTGCTCCTCGGCTTGTTCGGCGCCGACGCACAGCACCGCCGCGTCGGGCACCTCGGGCAAGGCGTCGAGCGACGGGTGCGAAGGCAGGCCTTGCACGCTCGCCTGTCGCGGATTGACGGCGTACACGCGGCCGGCGTAGCCCTGCTCGAGCAGGTACTTCAGCGGCCGCCCGCCGACCTTGTTCGGGTTGTCGGAGGCGCCCACCACGGCAATCGAGCGCGGCCGGAGCAGCGATTCGAGCAGGCCCTCGTCATCGACGCCGGTCATCCGGCCACCTTGGCGGCGGCGGCGCCAGCCATGGTCTTGAGCTGCGCCTTCAGCAGCTTGCCGGTGGCGGCAGCGGGAAGGTGTTCCATGCAGACGACCTCGCTCGGCAGCTTGTACGGCGCGAGCCGCTCGCGCAGGAAGCGGCGCAGTCCGTCGACCTCGATGTGCCAGCCGGCCAGCGGCTCGACAAAGGCCACGATTTCCTCGTTGCCCGGCACGGTGCGGCCGACGACGGCGCACTGCGCGACGCCGGGGTAGGCGGCAATGGCGCGCTCGACCTCGGCCGGATAGACGTTGAATCCGCCGCGAATGATCATCTCCTTCAAGCGGCCCACGATGGCGAGGTCGCCGTCGCGGCCGAACTCGCCGATGTCGCCGGTATGCAGCCAGCCCTCGTCGTCCAGCGTGCTGCGCGTCTGCTCGGGATCGCGGAAGTAGCCCTTCATCACGTTGGGCCCGCGGATCCACACTTCGCCGTGCTCGCCCGGCGGCACCGGCTCGCCGTGCGCGTCGCGAAGCACCACCTCGATGCCGGGGATCGGCCAGCCGGCGGTCACGTCGCTCGGCGGCGGGTGGCCGATGGTCCGGGTGGCCGCGGGCGCCGCTTCGGTGAGACCGTAGCCGTGATGCAGGCGCAGGCCCAGCAGCGTTTCGGTCTGCGCCTTGCGCGCCGCGTCGACCAGCGAGCCGCCGATGTAGGTCAGCCGCAGCCGGTTCGGCTGCAGCGCGCTGCCGCTCCGAAGCGCCCACTCGTGCAGCCGGGCGTACATCGCCGGCACGCCCTGGAACACCGTGATGCCGGTGTGCACGATGGCGTGGGCCAGCTTCTCGGCGCTGAAACGCGCGACGAGGTGCAAGGTGGCGCCGGCGCGCAGCCCGCACATCAGCGCCGAGACGAGGCCGAACGAATGCGAGATCGGCAGGGCGTGGAAGACGATGTCCTCAGGCAGCACGACTTGCTGCTGCATCGAGGTGCGCGTCACGAAGTCGAGGTTGGCGTGCGTGAGCATCACGCCCTTGGGCGTGCCGGTGCTGCCGCTGGTGTAAATCATCGCGGCCACGTCGCGGTCGCTGCCGTCGTCGCTGCCATCGGATTCGACGCCGTCCGTGAAGAGCGCGACGCGGCCTTGCCGCAGGCCCTCCTGGGCACACTCGTGCGCGCCGATGCGCGCGGCATGGGCGGCCGCCTCGGGTGCCGAGGCCGTCGCGAAGTAGGCCAGGCGGGGCCGGCAGTGGGCGCAGATCGCGTCGATCTCGCCGCCGGCCATGCGCGCGTTCAGCGGCACCGCCCAGGCGCCCGCGCGCATGGCCGCGAACACGAGAACGACCATGTCGGCGCTGTTCTCGCCCACCAGGACGACACGCTGCCCCGGTGCCACGCCCTCCCCCTGCAGCGCGCACGCCGCGGCAGCGATGCGCCGTTCGAGCTGCGCGTAGCTGACGGGCGGCTGGCCGTCCTCGATCAGGGCGGCCTTGTCGGCCACTCCCTGCGCCGCGGCGGCCTCCTCGACGATGCGATCGACGCGCATGGTCAGGCTTCGGCGCTGCTGCCGCCGCCGGCGGAACTCGCCTTGTCGCGGCTGTCCTGGCCGCGAATGGCCTCGCGCATGTCGCGCCACTGCGCGTCGCTCAGCTCCGCCAGGTCGGTGAACGACGCGCCGTTCTGGCGGTGGCCGGCACCGTCGATCGCGATGGTCTCGCCGCTCAGCCATTCGACACCGTCGGCCATCAGGAAGACCGCCAGGTTCTGCAGCTCCGACATGCGGCCCACGCGGTTCATCGGGTTGCGCACGCTGTCGTCCTTCCACGCGGCCTTGGGACTCAGGCGGGCGTTGGCGCCCTCGGTGGGAAAGATGCCCGGCGCAATCGCGTTCAGGCGGATGCCGTAGCGGCCCCACTCGATGGCGAGCGACTTGGTCATCACGTCGACGCCGGCCTTGCTCATGGCCGAGGGCACGACGAAGGGCGCGCCGGTGCGCACCCAGGTCACGACGATAGAGATCACCGAGCCCTTGTGGCCGCCGGCGATCCAGCGCCGGCCGACGTGGTGGGTCATGTAGTAGGTGCCGTGCAGCACGATGCCGGCGACGGCATCGAAGCCGCGCGGCGAGACGTCCTGCGTGCGGCTGATGAAGTTGCCGGCGGCGTTGTTGACCAGCCCGTCGAGCGGGCCGCCGTCGTCCCAGATCCGGCCGACCATCGCGTCCACGTCGTCGGCATTGCGGATGTCCAGCGCATGGGTCTTCACGCTGCCGCCGTGTTGCGCCATCAATTCGGCGGCGGTCGTGTCGAGCACCGCCTTGCGGCGCCCGCACAGGTACAGATCGGCGCCGAGCGCGAGGTAGCTGGCGGCGATCTCGCGGCCGAGGCCCGAGCCGCCGCCGGTGACGAGGAGGCGCTTTCCTTGCAGCAGTCCAGCCTGGAACATGGGGGTGTCCTTTGTCGACGGGTGGCGGATCACTCGAGCGTGATCCCTTTCGCCTTGATCAGGGGCGCCCATCTGGCGCTTTCGCTGCGGATGTAGGTGGTGAATTCGCCCGGCTTCATCGGCTGCGGAATGATCAGGCCGAGGGCCTCGAACTGCTCCCGGAATGCCTTGTCGGCGGCCACACGCGCGATGGTGGCGTTGAGCTTGTTCAGCACGGCCTCGGGGGTGTTCTTGGGCGCCATCACCCCGAACCAGGTGCTCACCTCGAAGCGCGGATACCCCGACTCCGCCACCGTCGGCACGTCGCCGAGCGCTTGCAGTCGCTCGCCGCTCGTCACGGCCAGCGCCCGGAGCTTGCCGCCCTTGATGAGCGGGATCGAGGAGCCGACCGCGTCGATGAAGAAGTGGGTCTCGCCGCCCAGTACCCCGGTCAGCGCAGGCGCGCTGCCCTTGTACGGCACGTGGACCATCTGCGTGCCGGTTTCGATCTGCAGCAGTTCACCCGCCAGGTGCAGCGAACTGCCGTTCCCGGTCGACGCGTAGTTGATGCTGCCGGGCTGCGCCTTGGCGGTGGCGATCATGTCGGCGAGCGTCTTGGCCGGCGCGTCGGGCCTGACCACCAGCACCAGCGGCGTCGTCGCCAGCCGTGCCACCGCCTCGAAGTCGCGCGTGGGCTCGTAGGGCAGCTTGGGGTAGAGCAGCGGGTTGAGGACCACCGTGGCCGCCGTGGCAAGCAGCAGGGTGTAGCCGTCCGGCGGCGCCACAGCCAGGGCCTGGGCGGCAATGCCGGTGTTGGCACCCGGTTTGTTCTCCACGAAGACCATCTGTCCCAGGTCCTGGCGCATCAGTTCGGCCAGGGCGCGCCCCAGCACGTCGGTGCTGCCGCCCGGCGGATACGGCACGAGCAGGCGGATCGGCTTTTCGGGATACCCGGCGGGCTGCGCCGCGGTGGCGGCCAGCGCGAGCGACGCGGCCAGGACGAATGCGGTTCGGCGTGCGAGATGAAGAAGGACGTTCATGCGCGGGTCTCCTGTTGTTGCTCGCCCGGGAAGGGTGAGCCGTGTGATCTGATTCGATCTTTTCAGTGATCAGTTTAGAAGCTGATATTGCTTCCTGTGACCCGGGGAAACACCTAAGCCAACTTGGAGTCGAGTGCTGTCCAATATCTAATCAGCGATTAGATGTGCGGTCAACCTCTCTCCGAAGGCCGACCTGACGCTTCTCTTCTTTCGACACGCTGGAGACGAATGCAAATGGCGGCAGGAAACATGGTGCAGGGCAAGGTGGTGGTGGTCACGGGCGCGGGCGGCGGGATCGGCCGCGACCTGGCACTCGCGCTCGCGCGTGGAGGCGCGAAGGTGGTGGTCAACGACGTGGGCAGCTCGGCGGCCGGCGAAGGCCAGGACGCTCAACCCGCCCACCAGGTGGTGGCCGAGATCCGCGCCGCCGGCGGCGAGGCGGTGGTCAGCAGCGACAGCGTGGCCAACGCCGCCGCGGCACGCCGCATCGTCGAATGCGCGGTCGACACCTACGGCCGCATCGACGGCGTGGTCAACAACGCCGGCATCCTGCGCGACCGCATGTTCCACAGGATGAGCGTCGACGAGTGGGACGCCGTCCTCCAGGTGCACCTGTACGGCAGCTACCACGTCAGCCGCGCGGCGGCCAACCATTTCAAGGAGCAGGCGAGCGGCGCATTCGTCCACATGACCTCGACCTCCGGATTGATCGGCAACATCGGGCAGGCCAACTACAACGCGGCCAAGATGGGAATCATGGCACTGTCGAAAAGCATCGCCCTGGATCTGCAGAAGTACAAGGTGCGATCGAACTGCATCGCGCCCTTCGCGTGGAGCCGCATGACCAGCTCGATTCCGACCGATACCCCGGAGCAGGCGGCCCGGGTGGAGAAGTTCAAGCAGATGACGCCGGCAAAGATCGCGCCGCTCGCGGTGGTGCTGCTCAGCGATGCAGCCGCCGACGTGAACGCCCAGGTGTTCGTGGTGCGCAACAACGAGGTGTTCCTGATGAGCCAGCCCCGGCCGCTGCGATCGGTGCATCGCGGCGAAGGCTGGACGCCCGAGACCCTGGCCAGCCACGGTCTGCCGGCGCTGAAGGGGTCGTTCGTTCCGATGGACCGCTCCGCCGACGTCTTCAGCTGGGATCCTCTCTGAGCCCATGAGCGGCGTTCCCGACCTGTCGGCATTCATCCACCCCGGCGACACCGTGCTGTGGGGCCAGGCGGGTGCGGAGCCGCTGACGTTGACGCGTGCCCTCGTCGAGCAGCGGCAGCGGCTGGGCCGCCCCCGCCTGTTCCTCGGCATCGGCCAGTCCGGTGTGCTGCAGCCCGAGCACGCCGATGCCTTCGATTTCCTCGCCTACTGCGGCAGCGGCAGCAACCGCGCCCTGGCCGCCGCCGGCGTGCTCGACATCCTGCCGTGCCACTACTCGCAGCTGCCCGCGCTGATGCGCTGCGGCGCGCTGCGGGTGGACGTCGTGATGCTGCAGGTCTCGCCGCCGGACGAACAGGGGCGGCACAGCCTCGGCCTGGCCAACGAGTACCTGCTCGCGGCACTGGACAGTGCCCGTGTCGTGCTGGCCGAAGTCAACGACCAGGTGCCGTGGACACACGGCGAGCGCTGCCTGCGCGGCGACGAGATCGACCTGCGTGTCGGCGCATCGTATGCGCCGTGGGCCGCCGAGGCGACGCCCGCCGGCCCGGTGGAACAGGACATCGCCCGCCACGTGGCGGGGCTGATCGACGACGGATGCACCTTGCAGACAGGGCTGGGCGCCCTACCCGACGCCGTGCTCCGCGCGCTGGTCGACCGGCGCGACCTCGGTGTGCACTCCGGTGTCATCGGCGACGGGGTGGCGGCGCTGTGCGAAGCCGGTGTCGTCACCAATGCCCGCAAGACCATCGACCGCGGCGTCAGCGTGGGCGGCCTGCTGATGGGCAGCGCCCGGCTGCATCGTTTCGCGCATCGCAACGAGCGGCTCCGGCTGCGATCGACCGACTACACGCACGACGCCTCGGTGCTCGCCGCGATCGACCGCTTCGTCGCAGTCAACTCGGCGATCGAGGTGGACCTCAGCGGCCAGGTGAATGCCGAGGTGGCCAACGGCGTCTACGTCGGCGCCGTCGGCGGAGCCCTCGACTTCTTGCGTGGAGCGCAGCGCAGCCGGGGCGGCCTGCCCATCATCGCGCTGCCCTCGACCACCGGTGCGCGCAGCCGCATCGTCGCCAGGTTGTCGGGCCCGGTGAGCACGCCGCGCAGCGATGCGGCGCTGATCGTGACGGAACACGGCGTGGCCGACCTGCGTGGCCTGCCCCTGTCGCGCCGCGTCGACCGGCTGCTCGCCATCGCCGATCCGCGGCACCGCGATGCGCTCGCACGCGACGCACGCCTCGTCCACCCACGCACGGCCTGAGCGGGGCCGGCAGATTCATTTTTCCGGAGAAGTTTCATGCGCAGTGCCTTCATCGTCGCCCCTTCCAGAACACCGGTCGGCACCTTCGGCGGCAGCCTGCGGTCGGTGCCGGTCGAAGTGCTCGCAGCCCACGTCGTGAACGCCGTCGTGCAGCGTTCGGGCATCGATCCCGTGCGCATCGACGACGTGGTCTTCGCGCAGTCCTATGCGAACGGCGAAACGCCATGCGTGGGCCGATGGGCGGCGCTGCAGGCCGGCCTGCCGGTGGAGGTGCCCGGCATGCAGCTCGACCGCCGCTGCGGCGGCGGCCTGCAGGCCATCGTGACGGCCGCGATGATGGTTCAAAGCGGCGCGGCCGACGCGGTGCTCGCCGGCGGCGTCGAGAGCATGAGCAACATCGAGTACTACTCGACCGACATGCGCTGGGGGGCCCGCTCGGGCTCGGTGCGCCTGCACGACCGGCTGGAGCGCGGGCGCGAGCGTTCGCAGCCGGAGGCCCGCTTCGGCCGCATTTCAGGCATGGTCGAGACGGCCGAGAACCTCGCGCGCGAGTACGCCGTCACGCGCGAAGAAGCCGATGCCTACGCCGCGCGCAGCCACCAGCGCGCCGCCGCGGCCGCGCGCGACGGGCGTTTCGCCGACGAACTGGTGACTATCCCGGTGCCGCAGCGCAAGGGCGAGACTATCCTGTTCGCGCACGACGAAGGCGTGCGCCCCGACACCACCGTCGACACGCTCGCCGGGCTGCGTCCGCTGATGAAGGACGGCACGGTGACCGCAGGCAACGCCAGCCAGCAGAACGATGCCGCGGCCGCCTGCCTGATCGTCGCCGAAGACAAGCTGACGGAGCTCGGTCTCGTCCCGATGGGGCGCCTGGTCGGCTGGGCCGCCGCAGGCTGCGAACCGGCGCACATGGGCATCGGCCCGGTCGGCGCGGTGAACAAGCTCTTCGCGCGCTCGGGGCTCGGCTTCGACCAGATGGATCTGGTCGAACTCAACGAAGCCTTCGCCTGCCAGGTGCTTGCGGTGCTGAAAGGCTGGGGCTGGAACGACCCCGAACGACTCAACGTCAACGGCTCGGGCATCTCGCTCGGACACCCCATCGGCGCCACCGGCGTGCGCATCATGTGCACGCTGCTGCATGAGTTGAGCCGACGGCGCGGCCGCTACGGGCTGGAGACGATGTGCATCGGCGGCGGCCAGGGCCTGGCGGCCGTGTTCGAGAGGGTTTGAACTCGCACCTGGCTGGAACGCCTGCGGCGCCCGGCGCCGCGTCGCGCAACGAGCGATCGCTCACGGGCTGCGTGAGCGCGAACGCCGCTATCGGTCGAGCCAGCTCTTGATGCGGCGCGCGAGCGCCTCGCGGCTGATGCCGTAGCGCTCGTGCAGCGTCGGCAGTGCGCCGGCGTCGAGGAACGCGTCGGGCAGCCCTGCCAGCTGGAAGCTGGCCGGCTGCACGCGATGGCGCAGCAGCGCGCTGGCCACCGCCTCGCCCAAACCGCCGATCACCGAATGGTTCTCGGCGACCACCACCAGACGATGCTTGTAGCGCACCGCCTCGACGATCGCCGCCTCGTCCAGCGGCTTGATGGTCGGGCAGTGCAGCACCGCAACGCCCACCTTGTCGGCCTCGAGCGACTGGGCGACCTCGAGCGCACGCATCGTCATGAAGCCGCTGGAGATCACCAGCACGTCGTCGCCGTCGCGCAGCAGCTTGGCCTTGCCGAGCTCGAACTTGTAGTCGTACTCGTCCAGCACCAGCGGCACGCTGCCGCGCAGCAAGCGCATGTAGACCGGGCCCTTGTGCGCCGCGATTTGCGGCACCGCTTGCTCGATGTCGAGCGCGTCGCAAGGATCGACGATGGTCAGGCCCGGAATGCCGCGCATCATCGCCAGGTCTTCGGTGGCCTGGTGGCTGGGACCATAGCCGGTGGTCAGCCCCGGCAACGCGCAACACATCTTGACGTCGAGGTGCTCTTCGGCGATCACCTGATGGATGAAGTCGTAGGCGCGCCGGGTGCCGAACACTGCATAGGTGGTCGCGAAGGGAACCAGTCCTTCCTTGGCCATGCCGCCGGCTGCGGCCATCAGCAGCTGCTCGGCCATGCCCATCTGGAAGAACCGTTCCGGGCAGGCCTGCGCGAACAGGTGCAGGTCCGTGTACTTGGCAAGATCGGCCGTCATGCCGACGACCTCCGGGCGGCTGGCCGCCAGCTCGGCGAGCGCCTTGCCGAACGGCGCAGCCTTCACGCGCTGGTCCTCGCCGGCGATCGAGGCGATCATCGCCGAGGTGGTCAGGCGCGGCTTCTTTTCCGACACGGTGTTCATGCAAGGGCTCCTTCGGGCTGCGACTGGTCCAGGATTTCGATGGCTTGCTGCCACTCCGGCGGATCGACGCGGATGAAGTGGTTCTTCTCGCGCGTCTCGAGGAAGGGGACGCCCTTGCCCATCAGCGTGTCGAAGAGGATCACTCGGGGCTTGTTCTCCCCCAGGGTGCGGGCCGTATCGAAGGCAGTGACCACGGCGGCGAGATCGTTGCCGTCGACACGCTGCACATGCCAGCCGAACGCGGCCCACTTGTCGGCGAGCGGCTCGAAGCCCAGCACCTTGGCCGATGGGCCATCGGCCTGCTGGTTGTTGATGTCCACCAGGCAGATCAGGTTGGACAAACCATGGTGCGCAGCACCCATGGCCGCTTCCCACGTCGAGCCCTCGTCGAGTTCGCCGTCGGACATCGAGTTGTAGACGAAGGCTGGGTTGTTCTTGAGCCGCAGGGCGAGTGCCATGCCGACGGCGATCGGCAGGCCCTGGCCCAGCGAGCCGCCCGACATCTCCATGCCGGGCGTGTACGTTGCCATGCCCGACATCGGCAGGCGGCTGTCGTCACTGCCATAGGTCTCGAGCTCGCTTTCGGGAATGATCCCGGCCTCGATCAGTGCCGCATAGAAGGCGATCGCGTAGTGGCCGTGGGACAGCAGGAAGCGGTCGCGACCTTCCCACTCGGGCTCGTCCGGCCGCAGGTTCAGAGCATGGCCGTAGGCCACTGCCAGCACGTCGGCCCAGCCGAGCGCCTGTCCGATGTAGCCCTGGCCCTGGACCTCGCCCATGCGCAGCGCGTAGCGCCGGATGCGGTAGGCCGCTTGCGCCAGTTCGGCGAGCGAATCGTGGATCACTGTCATGTCATCTCCATAGGTGGCAAAGGTCCAAGCGGCCGCCGCGGAACCGGCTTGGCCGGGCCGCTGGCGTCCTTCGATACCTCAGGATGCACGGTCTCCGTGAGGCGCCGAAGGCGCTTCGGGGGGGTTCATTTCAGAATGCTGGCGGGCACGTAGGAAACGAGGGCCAGGACGCCGAAAGCGACGAGGTAGAACGGCCCCAGCTCACGCACCGTCTGGCCGACCTTGACCTTGGCCAGCGCGCTGGTGATGAACAGCGTGGTGCCCACCGGTGGCGTGTACAGGCCGATCGCAAGGTTCACGACCATCATGATTCCGAGTTGCGTCATGTCCATGCCGATCGCCTGGGCCATCGGCACGAAGACGGGCGTCAGCAGCAGCACGGCCGCCGGCAGGTCGATGAACATGCCCATGAACAGCATCAGCAGGTTCATCAGCACGATCACGAGCCATGCCACGTGCACGTTGGACTGCACCCACTGGGCGATGCCCTGCGGCATCTGGTCGAAGGTGAGCAGCCAGCCGATCGCGGCCGAAGCCATGATGACGAGCAGCACGACGCCGGTGGCGAGGCCGGCCTGCATCACCGCGTCGTTCAGCCGCCTGATGCCCAGATCCCGATAGATCAGCACCGAGACCCCTCCCGCGTACAGCGTCGACAGCACGGCCACCTCAGTGGGCGTGGCGATGCCGAAGCGCAGGAAGACGATGATCAGCACCGGCAGCACGACGGCCGGGGCCGCGTACAGCAGATGTCGGCGGAACGCCGGGCCATCGAACGACGCCGTGTCCCGCGGGAAGTTGCGCCGCCTGCCGACCCACCAGCACGCCGCCATGAAGCCGCCGCACATCAAGAGGCCGGGCAGCACGCCGGCGATGAACAGCGCAGCGATCGAAGCGTTCGAGGTCAGCGCGAACAGGATCAGCGGAATCGACGGCGGGATCAGGATGTCGATCGTCGCGGCCGCGGCCAGCGTCGCCGCCGAGAACGCGGCGGGGTAGCCGAGCCGCTTGTGCCACGGGATCAGCAGCGAACCGATGGCCGAGGCGTCTGCCACCGCCGAGCCGGAAACGCCACCGAACAGCGTCGACGACAGCACGCCGACTTGCGCCGGGCCGCCGTGGAAGCGGCCGATCAGCGCAGACAGCACGCCGACGAGCGCAACGCCCAGCTTGCCGCCCATCATCAGCGTGCCGGTCAGCATGAAGAACGGGATCGCGATCAGCGGGAAGCTCTGCACCTGCGCGACCATCTGCTGCACGATCAGGTCCAGCGGCACCCGGTCCGAGGTGGCAGCGGCGGCCATCGCCGCCACCAGCAGCGCGTGGGCGATCGGCATCGCGGCCACCGCCGCGCCGAGAAAGACAATGAGGATCAATGCACTCATGGTGTTCTCCAGGAGATCGTGGGCTCACCAATGCGCCGTCGGCACGTTGGGCTCGGCGGCCTGCGCGGGCTGAAGCTCGGCGTGCCAGGCCCGCCAGGCGGACTGCAGCGCCAGCAACGCGAGCATCACCATGCCGGACATCACGCAGCCGTAGGTCAGCGACCCGGGCAGCTGCAGGATCGGCGACTTCTCGTCGTGCACGATCTCGAGCATGCGAAACGTCGCCGCGGCCAGCGTGCCGTACAGCACCGCGACCACCAGCCAGCTCACCACAGCGACGATGCGCCGAAGCGCGACGGGCACGGCTTCCATCAGGAAGGTCGTCGAGATATGTGCGCCGTGCACCGCGGCCAGCACGACGCCGGACATCACCAGCCACGGGAAGAGCAGCTCGGGCACCTCGTTGGCCCACTGCAGGCTGGACCCTGTGGCGTAGCGCAGCACGGTGTTCGCCGCCAGGATCACGAAGATCACGGATGTGCTTGCCCAGAGCACGGTGCGGCACACCCCCACCACGCCGCGCTCCACGACGCTGCGTTCGACAACATTCATGGCAGTCTCCTGGGGCAACTCCGACGGTCGCCGGCGGCGCCCGCGCAGATGCTCAAACCGGTGTCACTGGGCGCGTGCGGCCGCGACGACTTTCTTCAGGTACGGGCCGATCGGCGTGGCAAGCCACTTTTGATCCACCGCGGCGGTCGCCTTCTCGAAAGCCGCCTTGTCGACCGTGGTCACCTGCACGCCCTTGGCCTTGAGCTCGGCGAGCAGCTTGTCGTCGGACTCCTGCGACAGCCTGCGCTGCATCGCCGTGGCCTCGGCCGCAGCCTCGGTGACGGCCTGGCGGTCGGCCGCCGGCAGCCGGTCCCAGGTTCGCTTGCTGATCAGCAAGGGCGTCATCTGGAACATGTGGCTGGTCAACGCCAGGTGCTTCTGCACCTCGTACAGCTTGCTGGCGTGGATGTTCATCAGCGGGTTCTCCTGCCCGTCGACCACACCCTGCTGGAGCGCCACGTACAGCTCGGCGAACTTGATCTGCTGCGCCTCGGCCCCGAGCGATTGCATGATGTCCACCAGCACCGTGTCGGGTGGGGTGCGCATCTTCAGGCCCTTCATGTCCTCCACCTTCGTGATCGGGCGCTTGCTGTTGGTCATGTGGCGGATGCCGTTGTCCCAGTAGCCCAGCACGATCAGACCCTTGGCGGCGGACTTGTCGCCCAGTTCCTTGCCGAGCGGGCCGTCCAGCACCTTGAAGGCCTGGGCGGCGCTGGAGAACAGGAAGGGCATGCCGAACGCGGCGTACTCGGGCACGGCATTGGCGACCGCGCCCTGCGAGTTGGCCGACATGTCGAGCGCGCCGGTTCGCAGCGCGGTCACCATCGCGGCATCGTCGCCGAGCTGGGCCGACGGTGCGACCTGCACCTCGATGCGGCCGCCGGTCTTCGCCTTGAGCACCTCGGCGAACTTCACCGCGGCTTCGTGGCGCGGGTTGCCTGGCGCCGCGCCGTGGCCGAGGGTCAGCTTGACAGCCTGCGCTTGCGCGGCGAGCGGGAAGAAGACGGTGCCGGCCGCCAGGGCGAGCAGGGTGTGGGTGAAGGTCTTGCGCTGCATGGTCGCTTGTCTCCGTGTGGTTGCGGTTGCTGTGAGTGCGGGTCAGTGGATCAACATGCCGCCGTTCACGTCGAGCGTGATGCCGGTGCAGTAGGTCGAGAGGTCGCTGGCGAGGTACAGGCAGGCGCCTGCGACGTCGCGCGCTTCGCCCAGCCGGGCAAGCGGGATCGTCTGCGCGATTTCCGCCTTGCGTTCGTCGGTGAGCTTGCCCTTGCTGATGTCGGTCTCGATCAGCCCGGGGGTGATGCAGTTGACGCGGATCGAATCCGCGCCGAGTTCGCGGGCCATCGCACGGGCCAGGCCCAGCACGCCGGCCTTGGCCGCCGAGTAGTGCGGGCCGCCGAGGATGCCGCCACCGCGCTGTGCCGACACCGATGAGATGCAGACGATCGAGCCGCTGCGCCGGCGCTGCATCGCCGGGATGACCGCCTGCGACATGTACAGCGTGCCGCGCAGGCTCACGTCGAGCACCGCGTCGTAGTCGCCGCCGGTGATGTCGACGGTCTTGCGCGGTTGCGTGATGCCGGCGTTGTTGACCAGCACGTCGACCCGGCCGAACGATTCGATCACGGCAGCGACCGCGGCCTCGCACGACGCCTTGTCGGTGACGTCGGCCACGAGGCCGATGTGGCCCACGCCAAGCTTCGCGGCGGCGGCGGCCGGCTCGGCACCTGCCAGGTCCAGCACGACGACGCGTGCGCCGTGTTCGGCCATCAGGCGGGCAGTGGCGAAGCCCAGGCCGTTGAGGCTGGCGCCACCGGTGATCACGGCAACCTTGTCGTTGAGCAGCATCTCGTTCATTCCTCAGCAGTGAAGTCCGGTTCGAAGCGAATGTTCGGCGCCAGGCTGCATGACGACAAGCGAAGAGATTTCAGCCTAAGATGACGTTCTGTCATTTCAGCTGCGGGTTGACCCGATGGCCTTCGTCCCCCCGATCAACAACCTTCTGGCCTTCGAAGCCGTCGCGCGCAGGCGCAACTTCGCGCTCGCTGCCGCGGAACTGCACCTCACCCCTTCCGCGATCAGCCACCAGGTGTCACGACTCGAATCGCAGCTCGGCGTGCGCCTCTTCGAGCGAAGCTCACACGGCGTGCGACTCAGCACCGCGGGCGAGCTGTACCTGTCGCGCGTGGGCGGTGCGCTGTCGGCCATCTCCGCGGCGACGGACGACCTGCGGCAAGGGGTCAGCAACAGCCTCTACGTGCACTCGGCGCCGAGCGTGGCGAGCCTGTGGCTGATGCCCCGGCTACAAGGGTTCGCGCAGGCCTGCCCGGACATCTCGCTCAACCTGTCGGCCGCGCACACCCACAGCGACTTCGCACTCGGGCAGGCGGACATCGACATCCGCTACGGCGTGCCTCAATGGCCCGATCTCGTCGTGGAACCGCTCTTCGAGGAGCGCATCGTTCCGCTGGCAAGCCCGGCATTCATCCAGGCGCATCGCCTGAAGCGACCCGAGCACTTGCTCGACGTGCCGCTGATCCAGAGCACCGTCAGCGTCGTTCAGTGGCCGGACTGGCTGGCAAAGTACACCGACAAGCGAGCGCCGGACCGATTGGCCGTGCGGTTCGATCGCGCACAGATGTCGCTCGACGCGGCAACCCAGGGGCTTGGCGTGGCGCTCGAGAGCGCAACGATCGCCGGCCGGCACATCGCGGAGCGCAAGCTGCGGCCGGTGTTCGGCCTCGACAAGGCCATCAAGATCAAGGCGCACTTTGCCGTGTACCCGGCGCGGCATGCGAGGCGAGCGCCCGTCGAGGCGTTCCTGACGTGGCTGCATCGCGAGGCGGCGAGAGCTTAGGGCCCGTTCGGGAATAACTTGTGCATTTGGCCGTCGGTTTCGGGATGCGATGCAAGGCGCAAAGCACAGCGATACCCATAGGTATCGCGAGCATTTGCAACGCCGCAGCGCGCCCGAAACCGGCGAGCCAAATGTGCAAGTCATTCCCGAACGGACCCTTAGGGCCCGCCCACAGACGCCAGTAGGCGACGATGGCTGTTTCTTACCGCGCGGCCGCCGGCACGTACATGTAGCCCGCGTTACGCACGGTGCGGATGACGCGCGCCTCAGCTTCCGGATCGGGCTCGATCTTGCGGCGCAGGCGGCCGATGCGGATGTCGATCGAACGGTCGAACGGCTCCCATTCGCGGTTGCGGGTGTGCATCAGCAACTGGTCGCGCGACAGCACGCGGTTGGGGTTGGCGAGGAAGACGCGCATCAGCTCGTACTCCATCGCGGTCAGCGGCACCTCCTCGTCGCCGGCAAAGAGGCGGCGCGCCTCGAGGTCGATCTCGCAACGCCCGAAGACGGTGCGCGCCACCGGTGCTGCGGCCCCGGCTGCCGCCGGCGGCGGGTCGGACTGCGGCCGCGCCTGCATGCGCCGCAGCACGCTCTTCACGCGCGCCAGCAGCTCGCGCGGATCGAAGGGCTTGGACACGTAGTCGTCGGCGCCGATCTCCAGGCCCACCACGCGGTCGATCACGTCGCTGGAGGCGGTGACCATGATGATGCCCACGTCGTAGCGCTCGCGCAGGTAGCGCGCGAGCGTGAGGCCGTCTTCTCCCGGCAGCCGCAGGTCGAGCAGGATCAGGTCGGGCAGATCGCGATCGATCTCGCGGCGCATCGCGTCGCCGCTGTCGGCGGTGCGCACCTCGAAAGAATGGCCGCCGAGGTACTCGGCGAGCATGGCCCGAACGCTCGGGTCATCGTCGACGACAAGAAGGCGGCTCGTGTTGTCCATGGCGTCGAATTGTGCAACCACCGGCGTCGCCTTGACACCCCCCATGAATACAAAGCGGAAACACGCCGGCCGCTGCGCGACGCCCGCGCAATACATGCGCTTTCCAGACTTCAGTCCGTTCCGCAGCACGGTGCTGCGGACAGTCAACGAGAGGAAAGCCCATGCAACCCCAATCCGCATCCACCAGCCGCTATGCCCGCGTCATCGAAGTGTCCAAGCGCGTGCGCTGGGAAATCGAGCGCGACGTCATCCGCGGTCGCCGCTTCGACTTCGGCAAGACCTTCCTGCCCTCGGGCCTGTCGCTGGTCAACGAACTGCCCTTCCTGACGAACGCCGACAAGCGCCTGCTCAGCCAGGTGCAGGGCCGCACCTACGCCAACATCTTCGGCCTGGTCGAGCGCTTCATCGGCGCCAAGATGCTGGAAGTCAGCCGCGACCACTGGCTGGGTGACCAGACGGCGCTGGAGGCGCTGGTGCGCTTCACCGACGAGGAGCTCAAGCACCAGGAGCTGTTCCGCCGCATTGAAACGATGATCGGCGCCGACATGCCCCCCGGCTACGTCGCCACGCCCGACCCGAACGCCGTGGCGTCCGCAGTGCTGGGCAAGTGCACCTGGGCGGTGCTCGCTCTCACGCTGGACATCGAGCTCTTCACGCAGGCGCACTACCGCGCGAGCATGGAGCCGGACGGCAACCTCTCCGAGCTGTGGAAGGACGTGTTCCTCTTCCACTGGAAGGAGGAGTCGCAGCACGCCATCCTCGACGAGATCGAGCTCGTCAAGGAAGACGCGAAGCTCACCCCCGCCGAGCGCGACACCGCTGTCGACGACCTGATCGACCTGGTCGGCGCGGTGGACGGCATCCTGCAGGCGCAGGCCGCTTCCGACGCGCGCTACTTCACGGCGATCGCTTCCGCGCGCCTGGACGAGGCGCAGCAGGCGCGTGTGCATGCCGGCGTGCTCAAGGCCTATCGCTGGCAGTACATCGTCTCCGGCGTGATGGAGCCGCGCTTCCAGAAGGTGCTGTTCTCGCTGGTCGACGAGGCGCAGGGCGCGCGCATTCAAAACGCACTGGCGCCGCTCACCTACGCCGTGCCCGACCAGCCCGAAGTGCCGTTGCCCCTGGCGGCGTGATCCGGGGCCGCGCCCCGCGCGGCCCTTTCCCGAATCCGGAGACCCGACATGTCGAGTGCCATCCCGGCCGCGCGCCTGCGCGCGGCCACGCAACCCGTGCTGCGCCGCATCGCCGTGCAGTGCCGCCGAATCGCCGAGCGGATCGAGCGCGCCGCGCGGCGCGCCGCCGCCCGCCGAGACTTCCATCACCTGGACGCAGCCACGCTGCGCGACCTCGGAATGAGCCGCAGCGAACACGACTCGTACCGGGCCGAGGCCGAAGGTCTGGTCGAGCAGACGCGCCTGCGCGTGCTGCAGTCGCTCGACCGGAAGCTGGGGTCGTGAGCCCGCCCGGCCGCCCGGGCGCTCCTGCCATGGATGCCTGCGCATGGCGAGTGACGCTCGCGGCGGCGGCGCTGATGGCGCTGGCCGCGGGGGGGCGCTCGTCGCTCGGGCTGTTCGTGTCGCCGCTGAACACCGCCTCGGGCATGGGCCTCGCGGCGATCAGTTTCGCAATGGCGCTCGGCCAGCTCGCCATCGGGCTGGCGCAGCCGTTCCTGGGCCGCATCGCGGATCGCCATGGCGCCGCCTGCGTCATCGTCGCCGGCGCATGGACTCTGGCGATGAGCACGATGCTGCCGGCCGTCTGGCCCTTGCCGGTGGTGGTGGGAGGTGCGCTGGTGCTGATCGCGGTGACCGGCAGCGCCGTGGGCAGCAATGGCCTGCTGATCGGCGAGGTCGGCCGCGCCGTCCCGGCGGCCCGCGCCGGGCTGGCCGTGGGCCTGGTCGGCGCGGGCGCTTCGGTCGGGCAACTCCTGCTCGGTCCGGCCACCCAATGGGCGATCGACCGTCACGGCTGGAACCTGGCGCTGCTGGGCACGGGGGCGCTCAGCCTGCTCGCGCTGCCGCTCGCGCGGCCGTTTCGGCGCCGGCAGCGGCGCGCCGCGCCCTCGCCCGCGCAGCCGGTGGCCGACGTGCTGCGCGATGCGCGCTTCTGGCGCGTGGCGGCCAGCTTCGGCGTGTGCGGCTTCCACGTCGCCTTCCTTGCCGTGCACATGCCCGGCGTGATCGAGCGCTGCGGCCTGCCGGCATCGCTGGCCGGGCCGTGGATCGCGGTGGCCGGTGCCGCCAACATCGCCGGCAGCGTGGCCATCGGCCTGGCGATGAAGCGCTGGGACTCGGCCTGGCTGCTGGCCGGCCTGTACGGGTTGCGGGCGCTCGGCATCGCGGCGCTGCTGGCGCTGCCGGTGTCGGCCTGGGTGATGATGGGCTTCGCGCTCGTCATGGGGGCAAGCCACATGGCGACGCTGCCCCCCACCTCGGCGCTGATCGCCCGCCAGCATGGCGTGGAGCGCCTGGGCACGCTGTTCGGCGTGGTCATGCTGGTGCACCAGGTCGGCAGCTTCGCCGGCATCTGGCTCGGCGGATGGGCGGCGCAGGCGACGGGCAGCGACACGCCGCTGTGGCTCGTCGACATCGGGCTCGCGCTTGTCGCCGCGCGGCTCGTGTGGCCGCGGGCGCGGCGCGCGGTCAGGGGCGAGGCGGCGCTGGCGGCGTCGTGAGGCGCAGCTGCTACGTGAGCAGCTCGGCGAGCACGTTGCGCAGGCGATCCGCGGCCAGCGGCTTGGTCAGCGTGACATGCACACCGCAGCGCTCGAGGTCCTTCGCGTCGAAGGGCTCGGCGTTGCCGCTGACCAGCACCACCGGCAGGGCGGGGCGCAGTTCCCGCGCCCGCCGGGCAAGCTCGAGGCCTGTCATCTGCGGCATGGTCTGGTCGGTGATCAACAGCGCCGCCTCGTTGGCGGCATCTTCCAGCCAGGCCATGGCCGCAAGCGGCTCGCGGTGCAGCACCACGTCCAGGCCGAAGCCCTGCAGCAGCTCGCGCAGGAAGTCGCCGACCATGGTTTCGTCCTCGACCACCAGCACGCGGCCCCGTCGAGGCCGGGCGGCGACCCCGGTCGGCTCGGGGGCCCGGCGACTGCCGCCGCTCGTCTGGGCGCCG
>DATKCI010000067.1:0-12120 GCA_035513255.1 Piscinibacter sp.
CGGCGGATCGGCTCCACGTCTGGAACGAGTCGCAGGTCCCCCCGATCTCCCTGGAGGAAGCGACGAACGCCTCCGAGGAGCTCCGGCTCCGACACCGCTTCCTCGACTTGCGCCGGGCGCCGATGCAGCGGAACCTCATCCTCCGCCATCGCATCGCGTTGACGGCGCGACAGCATCTCGACGCCCAGGGGTTCCTGGAGATCGAGACGCCGATGCTCACCCGATCCACGCCGGAGGGCGCGCGCGACTACCTCGTCCCGAGCCGCGTCTTCGCGGGGAGGTTCTTCGCGCTGCCCCAGTCGCCGCAGCTGTTCAAGCAGCTGCTGATGGTGGCCGGCTTCGACCGCTACTACCAGATCACCAAGTGTTTCCGCGACGAGGACCTGCGCGCCGACCGCCAGCCCGAGTTCACGCAGATCGACATCGAGACGAGCTTCCTCACCGAGGAAGAGATTCGCGCGATGTTCGAAGGCATGATCCGCACGGTGTTCAAGAACACGATCGGCGTGGACCTGCCCGGGTACCCGGTGATGAAGTACGCCGAGGCGATGCACCGCTTCGGCTCGGACAAGCCCGACCTGCGCGTGAAGCTCGAGTTCACCGAGCTGACCGACGTGATGGCCAACGTGGACTTCAAGGTCTTCAGCACGCCGGCCACGACCAAGGGCGGCCGGGTGGCGGCGCTGCGTGTGCCCAAGGGCGGCGAGATGAGCCGCGGCGAGATCGATGCGTACACCGAGTTCGTCAAGATCTACGGCGCAAAGGGCCTGGCGTGGATCAAGGTCAACGACCTCGCGAAGGGCCGCGAGGGCCTGCAGTCGCCGATCGTCAAGAACCTGCACGACGCGGCGATCGCCGAGATCGTCGCGCGCACCGGCGCCCAGACCGGCGACCTGCTGTTCTTCGGCGCCGACCGCGAAAAGGTCGTCAACGACGCGCTGGGCGCGCTGCGCGTGAAGATCGGCCACAGCGAGTTCGGCCGCGCCAACGGCCTGTTCGAGGACAAGTGGGCGCCGCTGTGGGTGGTCGACTTCCCGATGTTCGAGCACGACGACGAGGGCCAGCGCTGGAACGCGGTGCACCATCCGTTCACCGCGCCCAAGGACGGGCACGAGGACCTGATGGACAGCGACCCCGGCGCCTGCATCTCGAAGGCCTACGACATGGTGCTCAACGGGTGGGAGCTCGGCGGCGGCTCGGTGCGCATCCACCGCGCCGACGTACAGAGCAAGGTCTTCGGCGCGCTGAAGATCGGCCCGGAGGAGGCGCAGGCCAAGTTCGGCTTCCTGCTCGACGCGCTGCAGTACGGCGCGCCGCCGCACGGCGGCCTCGCCTTCGGCCTGGACCGCATCGTCACGATGATGACCGGCGCCGAGAGCATCCGCGACGTGATCGCCTTCCCCAAGACGCAGCGCGCACAGTGCCTGCTGACGCATGCGCCGAGCGCGGTCGACGAAAAGCAGCTGCGCGAGCTGCACATCCGGCTGCGCAACCCGCAGGCGGCGGGCTGAGGAGCCGATCCTGGTTGATCGGCGACACGGCGAAGAGGAGCCCTGGCGAGGCTCCCTCCTTTGTTGTCTCGTGCAGGGCAATGGCTAAAATGGCCGATCTGGCCTGGCCAGTTGCAAAGGAGGTCCCCAGTGAAGGTTTCCGCCACGGAAGCGAAGAACCGCTTCGGATACCTGCTCGAAAGCGCCCAGAAAGCGCCTGTCGTGATCGAGAAGGGCGGCCGCCGTCACAGCGTGTTGATCTCGGCTGAGCAGTTCGACGCGCTGAGCGCCGGCGCGGCCGCGACGCCATCGCTGGCGCAGCGCCGCAAGGAGTTCAACGAACGCCACAAGGATTGGATCGAGGAACAGAACCGTCACTTCGACGAGCATGGCTTGTGGAACGACGACCTGCGGATCTGGTAAATGGCGCAGTACGACGTATTCGTCAATCCGAATCCTCGCTCGCGTGAATCGGTTCCCTATGTCGTGGATGTCCAAAGCGGCTTGCTCGATGTGTTGCGCACCCGCCTCACCGTTCCGCTGTCGCGTGTCGGAACGGGCCAAGCGGGCCTGCCGCGCCGATTGATTCCGATCGTCGTCGTGGCGGGTGAGCGGCTGGCGCTTCTTCCGCACCAGGCGGCGGGTCTCGATGCACGACTGCTGCGCAAATCCATCGATTCCCTCGCCGAGCATGCCGCCGAGATTCGCGACGCGCTGGACGCCGTGGTCAGCGGAGTCTGAGCTGTGGACGGTCCCCGTCCCTTCAAGATTCCCGAATCCGTCCTGGTGATCATCCACAGCGCCGACCGTCAGGTTCTCCTGCTCGAGCGTGTCGACCGCCCCGGCTTCTGGCAAAGCGTGACCGGCTCCAAAGACACTGTCTCCGAATCCCTTGTCGACACCGCGGTCCGCGAGGTGGCCGAAGAAACCGGTATCGTCATCGGGTCGCCGCAGGTGCCGCTTGCCCACCTGCGCGACTGGAACATGCGCAACGTCTACGAGATCTACCCGATCTGGCGACACCGCTACGCGTCCGGCGTGATGCACAACACCGAGCATGTGTTCGGGTTGCGCGTGCCCCGCGACGTTTCGGTCACGCTCGCGCCGCGCGAGCATTCGAGATTTGAATGGCTGCCTTGGCGCGAGGCCGCCGACCGCTGCTTCTCTCCATCGAACGCCGAAGCCATCCTCATGCTGCCGAGGTTCGCATCATGAATCCTCCGGTATCGCGCCCGATGCGCTTCGCCAGCACCTCGCTGCACCCGAGCCACGTGCTTCGCGTGGCCACCTACAACATCCACAAGGGCGTGCGCGGCATGGGGCCGAGCCGGCGGCTGGAGATCCACAACCTGGGGCTGGGCATCGAGGCGCTCGACGCCGACATGGTGTTCCTGCAGGAGGTCCGGCTGTTCAACCACAGCGAGGCGCGCCAGTTCCCCGACACCCACATCGGCTGGCCGAAGGTGCCGCAGGCCGACTACCTCGCGCCCGAGGGCTACGACGTGGCCTACCGCACCAACGCGGTCACCCGAGAGGGCGAACACGGCAACGCGCTGCTGTCGCGCTGGCCGATCGGCGACATCGGCCACCACGACGTGTCCGACCACCGCTTCGAACAGCGCGGGCTGCTGCACGTGCCGCTGGACTGGAACGGCATCCAGGTCCATGCGATCGTCGTGCACCTGGGCCTGATGCATTCGAGCCGCGTGCGGCAGGTCGAACGCATTCGCGCTTTCATCGCCGCCGAAGTGCCGAAGAACGAGCGGCTCGTGCTCGCCGGCGACTTCAATGACTGGGGCGAAAAGCTCGATGCGCCGATGCGCGCGATGGGCCTGCAGCGCGCGACGCCCGACGGCGCCGCGCCGCTGCGCACCTTCCCGTCGCTGGTGCCGGTGTTCGCGCTCGACCGCATCTACACCCGGGGCTTTCGCTGCACCTCGGCCTTCGTGCCGCGCGGCAACACCTGGGCCCGCATGTCCGACCACCTGCCATGCGTGGCCGAACTGGAGATCGATTGACGGCCGGCCCCGCGCCGCGGCCCCTGGATCGCGACGGCGCGATGTCCGGCGGCGCGGCGGCGCAGGTCGAGGAGGACGCGGCGCTGAACCCGCTGTGGCCGATGGTGCCGCCTGCGGTGTTCAGCGGCGGCAACCGGGTTCGTCTGCTGCGCGGCGGGGACGAGCTGTTCCCGGCGATGCTGCACGCGATCGCGCAGGCGCGCCATGAAGTCTGGCTGGCCACCTACATCTTCCACAACGACCCGGCGGCCATCGAGGTGGCCCAGGCGCTGTGCGACGCCGCCGGGCGCGGCGTGCAGGTGAAGGTGGTGCTCGACGGATTCGGCAGCTTCGCCACGCTGCCGGTCCTGCGGCGCATGCTGTGCGACGCCGGCGTGGGCCTTGCCGTCTTCCGGCCGATTCACCGCTGGTGGAACTGGCTGCAGCCGGGGCAACTGCGCCGCCAACATCAAAAGCTGTGCGTCGTCGACGGCGACGTCGCGTTCGTCGGCGGCATCAACGTCATCGATGACCGCCTGGACCTGCGTCACGGCTGGAGCGATGCGCCGCGGCTCGACTTTGCGGTGGAAGTGCGGGGGCCTGTGGTGAATCCGGTGGAACAGGCGGCCAAGGCGGTCTGGTCGCGTGCGCAGCTGGGCCAGGACTTTCGGGAAGAAGTGAAGGCGCTCGCGCGCGCCGCGCAGCCGATGGCGCGTGCGAAGCGCCTGCTCAAGCGCATCCGGATGCCGCGCGCGAAGGGCCTGAAGGGCGCCATCGCCGAGCTCCCGCCGGTGCGCGCCGCCTTCGTGCTGCGCGACAACCTGCGGCGGCGCCGCACCATCGAGCGCAGCTACATCGCGGCGATGCGCAAGGCGCAAACGCGCATCGATCTGGCGTCACCGTATTTCTATCCGGGCGGCGGCTTTCGCGCCGCATTGCGCCAGGCGGCGCGGCGCGGTGTCGCCGTGCGCTTGCTGCTGCAAGGCAAGCTCGACTACCGCATCGCCGGCTTGGCCGCGCGCACGCTCTACGACGAGCTGCTCGCCCACGGCGTGCGCATCTTCGAATACACGCCGGCCTTTCTGCATGCGAAGGTCGGACTCGTGGACGACGACTGGGCCACGGTCGGCAGTTCCAACATCGATCCGCTGTCGCTGCTGCTGAACCTGGAGGCCAACGTCGTCGTGCGCGACGCCGACTTCACCGCGCAGCTCGCGGCCGAATTCGACCGCGCCTGCGCCGCGTCGCAGGAGATCGACCCCAAGCAGTCGCGGCGCAGCGTCGAAGGTGCGCTGCGCCGCGGGTTTGTCGCCTGGTGCGCACACGTGTATTTGCGCATCGCCGGGGCGACCGGGAAGTACTGAGAGTCAAAGAACAAGAGCCAATCTGTCGGGAGCACGCATGAACCTGCAAGGGAACCAGCATGAACCTGTACGAGGACCAGTTCTCGGCACATCACGACCTGCCGCCCGCCGGGCGGCCGAGCAAGGTGTTCGTCATCGCGTCGACGCCGCGCAGCGGCAGCCACATGCTCGGGCACGGCCTGCATGAGACCGGCCGCTTCGGCTTTCCGCTCGAGTACGCGAACGCGCACAACCTCGCGGAGTGGAAGCGCCGCCTGGACGTGACGGACACGTTCGACGCCTTGCGCAAGATCGAGGCGCGCAGAACGTCGCCGAACGGCGTCTTCAGCATCAAGGTCCACTATGCCCACCTCAAGCGGTTCGGCGGCTTCCGGGGCCTGGCGGATTTCTACCCTGGCGCCTGCTACGTCTTGCTGAGCCGAAAGAACGTCCTTCGCCAGGCGATCTCGTGCTCGATCGCAGCGCAAACCGGCGTGTGGATCGATGGGCAGGCGCCGAACGGCAACACGCCGCACTACCGCTTCAGGCACATCGACGCGCGCCTGCGCGAGGCCATCCGCGATACCGCGTCGTGGCGCTACGAGCTTGCGGCAAACGGCGTCAAGTACATCGAGATCGATTTCGACTTCGCGAAACACAACATTCCCGCGGCGATCGAACGGATCGCCGACTTCATGGGCGTCGAGCTCGACCCGCAAAGCATCCCGCAGCAGCCCGTCACGCGCGCTCAAAGCGACGCGCTCAACGACGAATGGGAGCGCCGCTTTGTGGCCGACCACCGGGGCAGCGTGCTCTTCGAACCGGGTCGTTCGAGCCCGCTCGACCTGCTGAAGTGGCGGCTCAAGCGTTTACTGAGCACCTCTCCAGCGGTCAGGACGAGCCCGCGAAGCGGCGCTTGACGAACTGACTGCACACACATCCTGACCGGTCCGCGAGATGCCGATGGCGACGACCGCTCGAGGAGCATCTCCACCGCCCGCCGACCTGATCGTCGAACGCCCGGAAGGCTTGTACTGCCCGGCGGGCGACTTCTTCGTCGATCCCTGGCAGCCGGTCGATCGCGCGGTCATCACGCATGCCCACGGCGACCACGCCCATGCGGGCCACGGGCACTATCTCGCCGCCGCGCCGTCCGAAGGCGTGCTGCGATCGCGCCTCGGCGACATCACGCTGCAGACGCTTGTGTATGGCGAGGCAATCGAACACCACGGCGTTCGCCTGAGCCTTCATCCGGCCGGCCACGTGCTCGGCTCGGCGCAGGTGCGGCTCGAGCATGCCGGCCGCGTGTGGGTGGTGTCGGGCGACTACCACGTGTCGGGCCCCGGCGACGACAACAGCACCTGTGCGCCGTTCGAGCCGGTGCGCTGCGACTGCTTCATCACCGAATCGACCTTCGGCCTGCCGATCTACCGCTGGTCTGCGCAGCGCGAAGTGTTCGACGACATCGATGCCTGGTGGCGCGCCAACGCCGCCGCCGGCCGCGCGAGCCTGCTGATGGGCTACAGCTTCGGCAAGGCGCAGCGCCTGCTCGCCGGCGTCGACCCGCGCATCGGGCCGATCGTCGTCCACGGCGCGGTGCAGGCGCTGAATCGCGCCTATCGCGAGGCCGGGGTCGCGTTGCCGCCGACCTTGCACCTCAGCGAGGTCAGCGACAAGACGCTGTTGAAGCAGGCGCTGGTGGTCGCGCCGCCGTCGGTGCACGGCAGCGTCTGGGCGCGCCGTTTCGGCGATGCGAGCGACGCCTTCGCAAGCGGCTGGATGCAGTTGCGCGGCGCGCGCCGCCGGCGCGGCGTCGACCGCGGCTTCGTGCTGTCCGACCATGCCGACTGGCCCGGCCTGCAGCGTGCGATCGCCGCCACCGGCGCCGAGCGGGTCATCGTGACCCACGGCTACGAGGCGGTGATGGTGCGCTGGCTGCAGGAACGGGGGCTGCAGGCCAGCGCGTTCAGGACCGAGTACGACGACGAGCGCCACGACGCGCAGGAACCGGTGGAGAGCACGGAGCCTGCCGAGTGAAGCGCTTCGCCCAGCTCTTCGGTGAGCTCGATTCGAGTACCGCCACCAGTGCGAAAGTGGCTGCGCTGCGCCGCTATTTCGACGAGGCCGCCGATGCCGATGCCGCTTGGGCGGTCTACTTCCTGTCCGGCGGCAAGCCGCGGCAGGTCGTGTCCACGGCCGTGCTGTGCGCGCTGGCTTGCCGGCGTGCCGGCATTGCCGAATGGCTGTTCGAGGAGTGTTACCAGGCGGTCGGCGACCTCGCCGAGACCATCGCACACGTGCTGCCGCCAGCGCCGCAGCCGAGCGACGTCGGACTGGCGCAATGGGTGGAGCAGCGGCTGCTTCCGCTGCGCGAGATGCCGGTCGACGCGCAGGCCGAGCGCATCGCTTCGTACTGGGACGAACTCGACACCTGGGGCCGCTTCCTGTTGACCAAGCTGATCGGCGGCGGCTTTCGCGTCGGCGTCAGCAAGTTGCTGGTGCAGCGCGCGCTGGCCGAGCACGCCGGGCTGGACGCCAAGGTCGTCGCCCAGCGCATGATGGGCTTCACCGACAAGACGGCACGACCCAATGCCGCGGCCTACCGTGAACTCGTGTCGGCGCAGGCCTTGCGCGCGAGCACCTCTGGCAAGCCTTATCCGTTTTTTCTCGCGCATGCGGTGGACGTTCTGCCCGACGTGTTCCACGACAAGCTCGGGCCGCCGGACGACTGGCTGGTCGAATGGAAATACGACGGCATCCGTGCCCAGATCGTCAAGCGCGCCGGGCAGGTATGGGTCTGGTCGCGCGGCGAAGAGTTGATGACCGAGCGTTTCCCGGAGGTCGTCGCGCTGGCCGAGGCGCTGTCCGACGGCACGGTGCTGGACGGGGAGATCCTCGTGTGGAAGGACGGACGTCCGGCGCCGTTCAGCCTGCTGCAGCAACGCATCGGCCGCAAGACGCTGACGAAGCGCGTGCTGGCCGAGGCGCCGGCCACGTTCATCGCCTACGACCTGCTCGAGTGGCATGGCGAGGACGTGCGCGGCTGGCCGCAGGCCCGCCGGCGCGGCGCCTTGCTCGGCGCCGCCCAGGCGTCTGCCATCACCGTCTCGCCGGTGGAGGTGCGGTCGTCGTGGAGCGAGCTGGCGCTGCTGCGCGAGGAGTCGCGAGGCCGCGGCGTCGAGGGGTTCATGCTGAAGCACCGCGAGGCCCGCTACGGCACGGGCCGCACGAAGGCGGGCGGCACCTGGTGGAAGTGGAAGATCGACCCGCACAGCGTCGACGCGGTGCTGATCTATGCGCAGGCCGGCCATGGCCGCCGCGCCAGCGTCTACACCGACTACACCTTCGCTGTGTGGAACCGAACGCCACGCGACGCGGCCGAGGCGCAGGCCGCCGTCGACGTGATCGCCGCGCGCGAGCCGCCTCGGCCCGACGCGCTGCAGCTCGTGTCCTTCGCCAAGGCGTACTCCGGGCTGAGCGACGAGGAGTTTCGCGAGGTCGACCGGATCATCCGCCAGACCACGCTCGAGAAGTTCGGCCCGGTGCGCAGCGTCAAGCCGACGCTGGTTTTCGAACTCGGCTTCGAAGGCATCAACCGCAGCACCCGGCACAAGAGCGGCATCGCGGTGCGCTTCCCGCGCATGCTGCGGATCCGCCGCGACAAGCCGCTGCACGAAGCGGACAGTTTGCAAACCTTGGAGGGCTTGCTGCAGGGCTGACGCGGCGGCTTACGCCTCAGGGTCAGCCCCGATTGCGGTTCTACACGGTCCGCCGGAGTGCGGCAGCGCGGCGTGCCCGCCCGTTTGTAATCTTTCCAGCGTGCGCCGACGCTTCTTGCAACCCGCAGTTCTCAGGCTCGTCGATTGCTGACCTGCGGCATAGCATGAAGTGAAGCGAAAGGCCGCCGCTTTGAGGATCGCCCAGGTTGCGCCGTTGATCGAAAGCGTGCCGCCGCAGGCGTACGGCGGTACGGAGCGCGTGGTCTCCTACCTCACCGAAGCGCTGGTCGAGATGGGCCACGACGTCACGTTGTACGCCAGCGGTGATTCGGTGACGTCGGCGCGGCTCGTTGCGGTGACCGACCGAAACCTGCGCCTGAATCCGCAGCGCCCCGACTGGGTGACCTGGCACACGATCATGACCGACCGCGTGTTCAGCGATGCGGACCGCTTCGACGTGATCCACTTCCACGTCGACACGCTGCACCTGCCGCTGGCGCGCCGCGTTGCGGTGCCGTCCGTCACGACGATGCACGGCCGGCTCGATCTGCCGGACCTGCAGCCGCTGATTCGCCACTTTCGCGAACACCCGTTGGTGTCGATCTCCGACAGCCAGCGCGAACCGCTGCCGTGGGCCAACTGGCAGGCGACCGTGCACCACGGCCTGCCTGCGTCGCTGTATTCGTTCCACCCGCGGCCGGGCGATCACTTCGCCTTCGTCGGCCGCATCTCGCCCGAGAAGCGCGTCGACCGGGCGATCGAGATCGCGATCGCCTGCAACACGCCACTGCGCATCGGCGCCAAGGTCGACGCCGCGGACCGGCTGTACTTCGAGACACACATCGAACCGCTGCTGGAGCACCCGCTGGTGGACTTCGTCGGTGAGATCGACGAAGCTGAAAAGAACGACTTCATCGGCAACGCACGTGCGCTGCTGTTTCCGATCGACTGGCCCGAACCCTTCGGCCTCGTGATGATCGAAGCATTCGCCTGCGGCACACCGGTCATCAGCTATCCGAACGGCTCGGTGTGCGAAATCATGGAGCATGGTGTGACCGGTTTCGTCGCGCACAACCAGGAACAGGCGATCGCCGCGGCGCGGCGGATCGGCGAGATCGATCGGCGGCGCTGCCGCGAAGCCTTCGAAGCCCGCTTCACGGCCCCGGCGATGGCCAGGCGCTATCTGGCCGTGTATCGCGGCTTGATCGACACGCCCCCACAGAAACCAGAAGCGTCAGGAGGTGCCCATGGCGGAGAAGATTCAGATCGGCGACAAGTGGTACGTCGCCGCGACCTCAGCCCGTACTGAGGAAACGCCGCAGGTCCTGAAGAACGACCAGACCTTCGTGATGTTCGATCGCTTCGGCGACATCCAGGTGCTGGGCCTGGGCGAACAAGGGCTTTATCACGAAGACACCCGGTTCCTGTCGTTCCAGGAACTGACGATCGACGGCGTGCGACCGCTGTTCCTGGGCTCGTCCGTCAAGGAGGCCAACAGCCTGCTGGTCATCGAGCTGATGAACCCCGATCTCGGGCCGGCCGGCGAGGTCGCCGTGCACAAGGGCGTCGTCCACATCTTTCGCGCCAAGCTGCTGTGGCAGGACGCGCTGTACGAGCACGTTCGCCTCACCAACCACGGGCGCGAGTCGGTGAGTGCGCGGCTCGGGATGGGCTTCGACGGCGACTTCGTCGATCTGTTCGAAGTGCGCGGGATGAGCCGGGAGCACCGCGGCGAGCGGCTGCCGCCGGAGGTGAGCCGCGACGAGGTGGTGCTGCCGTACCGCGGCCGCGACGCGTGCACGCGGCGTTCGCGCGTGCGCTTCGCGCCGGTACCGGACTCGCTCACCGAAGGCCACGCCGAGTTCGAGGTGCGGCTCGAGCCGGGGCAGGAGATGCACCTGTACTGCACGGTGATTTGCGAACGCGAAGGCGCGGCGGTGCCGCACGCCGTGGGCTACGACCTGGCTTACGTCGCGGCCAGCGCCGCGCGCAAGGCGGCGCTGCAGGACTCCTGCACGATCGAGACGTCCAATCCGCTGGTGAACCTCTGGCTCGATCGGGCGGTTTCCGACCTCGCGATGCTGAGCACGGCGCTCCCGACCGGCCCCTATCCGTATGCCGGGGTGCCTTGGTATTCGACAACCTTCGGCCGCGACGGCATCCTCACCGCCCGCGAGTACCTGTGGGTCGATCCGGCGCTCGCGCGCGGCGTGCTCGCGTTTCTGGCCGAGACGCAAGCTACCGAAGAGGAGCCGCAGCGCGACGCCGAGCCGGGCAAGATCCTTCACGAGGCGCGCCGCAGCGAGATGGCGCGCACCGGCGAAATCCCGTTCGGCCGCTACTACGGCACGGTCGACGCGACGCCGCTGTTCGTCGCGCTCGCCGGCGCCTACCACCGCCGCACCGGCGACACTGAATTCGTGCGCGGCATCTGGCCCAACGTGCTGCGCGCGCTCGAGTGGATCGCCCGCTACGGCGACGCCGACGGCGACGGCTTCGTCGAGTACGCACGCCGCAGCGCCGAAGGGCTGGTCCAGCAGGGCTGGAAGGACTCCTACGACTCGGTGTTCCATGCCGACGGCGAACTGGCCGAGGCGCCGATCGCGCTGTGCGAGGTGCAGGCCTACGTGTACGAGGCGAAGCTTTTGGCGTCGGACCTGGCGGACGAGTTCGGGGACGCGGCGCTGGGCAAGCGCCTTCGCAGCGAGGCGCAGGCGCTGCGCGAGCGTTTCGACGCGGCGTTCTGGTGCGACGAGATCGACAGCTACGCGATCGCGCTCGACGGGCAGAAGCGGCAGTGCAAGGTGCGCTCGTCGAACGCCGGGCATGTGCTGTGGACCGGCCTCGCAACGCCGGCGCATGCGCGCCGCGTCATCGACGGCATGGTGTCGCCGGAATTCTTCAGCGGATGGGGCATCCGCACGATCGCCAGCGGCGAGCCGCGCTACAACCCGATGTCGTACCACAACGGCTCGGTGTGGCCGCACGACAACGCGCTCGTCGCCGCCGGCATGGCGCGCTACGGCGCCACGCAGGACGCGATCGCGGTGCTGGCCGGCCTGTTCGATGCGAGCCTGCATTTCCGCGACCACCGCCTGCCCGAGCTGTTCTGCGGCTTCCCGCGCCGCACCGGCGAGGGGCCCACGCTGTACCCGGTGGCCTGCGCGCCGCAGGCCTGGGCGTCGGCAGCGCCGTTCAGCATGCTGCAATCGTGCCTGGGCCTGAGCTTCGATGCCGGTAAGTCGCAGATTGCGCTGCATGCGCCGCGGCTGCCGGCGTTCATCGACTGGATGCGGATCAGTCGGCTGGCGATCGGCGGGCACAGCGTCGACCTGCTGCTGCAGCGCTACGAGAACAACGTCGGCATCGAGGTGACGCGCAAGGAAGGCGACGTCGAAGTCGTCGTCGCGATCTGATCGGTCGCCGTAGGCGCCAACCGGCCGTCAACCCTCGCGCCGTCAACCCTCGCGCCGTCACCCCACGCCGTCACCCCACGCCGTCACCCCACGCCGTCACCCCACGCCGTCACCCCACGCCGTCACCCCACGCCGTCACCCCGCACCGTCACCCC
>DATKCI010000068.1:0-5121 GCA_035513255.1 Piscinibacter sp.
GAGCTTCCGGCCTGGCAGTCACTGCGCGCGCTTCTCCTGAGCCGCGAACAGGTCGACATTCCGTTGCGGCAACTCGACTCCCTCAGCTACGACCGGCTGTTGCAGTTTCTCGACTCACCCAAGCCTCCCGCAGAGCGACTCGCCCCCTCATGGCGTGGCGATCTCCCTGACGCCACCCTCGCGGGATTGCAGGCCTCTCTTCCGGCCGTGTCCCAGGTGTCGAGCGCGCTGATGAGTGAGGCTTTCGCCCGCCAGTGGCGCGACGTCGTCGGCCAGGGCCTGTCCCAGCACGAGGTCCTTCGCCTCGCGATGGCGCTCGCCAGCCGCATCAGATCCCTCGCCCAAGGCGATCCGCTGGACCCCGAGTCGGCGACCGAGCTGGCAATCGATCTCAAGGCGTTCCAGGCTCAGCTGCGGTCTCCGGCGGCCCGCCGCGTTGTCGGCAAGGTCGAAGATGCTCAGCAATTCTTCCTGCCGGCGCTGTCGCGCTTCAGCATGGCGTCGGAGGTCACCACGTCCATGTCGGCCGACGCCGTCAAGCTCGTCGCCAGCGAGTTCGAGGCGGTTCGTGCGCTGCTGCTCAAGCTCGAGGCCGACGGCATCGGCCTGCTGTTTGTCGCCGGCAGCGACGGCTTCCTGCGGCCAAGCCCTGAATTCGACCGCTTTGCCAAGACCGCGGGTGCAATGATCGACACCCAGCGCGGCGGTGATTCGGCATACATCGAAGCCACGTTCGACGACCCCGGCTCGCGCGTGTGGCAAGTGGTGTCGGGTGAGCAAAGCCGAACAGTGCTCGCCCGCCGCCCGAAGAACGGCGCCCTGCCGGGCCTGGACGAGCGACTTGGATTCGCGCTTCAGCAGTTCGCGGTCGAGCAGTACCGCCTGGGCGTCGAGCGCGCGCTGTGGCTGTCGGTGCGGCGAAGCCGAGGTGCCGCCGGCGGTGCGAGTGTGCGCGAACGTGTTGCCGGTCTCCGGTCATCGGCCGATTTCTATCAGCGCGCGATCGGCAAAGACAACATCGCCGAGGACAGCATCGTGCTCGTCGCGATGACCGAAGACGGGTTGCAGATCCTGTCCCAACTCCGTGCCGACCTCGCTGCAGCCGACCCCTACATCCAGCTGATGAGCGAACTGCAGCGCGACTGGGAAAGCGCCGGCGGCGGGGCACCGCTGTCAGCGAGCGCCGTCGCGGCCAGAACCGGTTTTGCGCGGGACACCCTGCGCGAACAGTACCTGGCGGCGGCCCACAAGGTGCTGGACGCACTCACGGCGCTGCACGGTGTGGTCCCACGTCACCCGAGCACCGATTTCTGGCGGACCCTCGCGCAAGATTTCGTTCAATACGACAACAGTGCCCCAGGCAACGGCATCTCCGAACTCGAGGCGGCCTTCCTCGCCGCGACCCGGGCGAGCGCCGGTGGCCGCTGCAAGGCCGGCCTCGAAGTCCGGCCCCCCAAGGGCGGCTATTTCGGCGGGCGGCTCGCGGCGCTCGAAGAAAACTTCAATCGGGCGTGCGACGTCGCCCGGCGCCACGCACTCCAGGCCGACTACGACGGGTTCGCCATGTGGTTCAACGGTGCCGTCGCCGGGCACTTCCCGTTCGGCGAGCGTGTCGGTGCGCTGCCTCTTCCGCCGCGTGTGCTTCCAGGCCTGCTGGAGAGGTATCGTGGCCTGCGCGATGCGCAGAAGGCAGTGGGTTCCGAGTGGCCGGCCGAAGTGAAGCCCTTCCTTCCGGGCCTCGACGCGCTGCTCGCTCAATATGCCGGCGAAGGGCCGGCAGTGGGCACGTCGCCCGGTGACGTCAACACACACAAGCCGCTGCAGTACCAGCTCCTGCTCGGCCAGCGGCGCCGACACGAGCGGCTTGGCGAGCATGTCATGGAATGGCGGCTCACGGCCGGCGGCCGCGAGTACCGTCGAAAGTCGGAGGCCCAGTCCTTCGAATGGACGATCGGCGAGCGCATCGAGCTGCGCCTGCGCTTCGCGGCCAACTCGCCGTACCGCCCGGTGGCGGGTAGCGGCTACAGCGTCGATGGCGCCGCCGCCGTGTTCAGCTTTGGCGGCGACTGGGCCTTGTACACCATGCTCAAGCAGCACCGCACCGAGGCGACGGAGGCGCGCGTGGCAACCCTGCGCTTCCAGGTTCAGCTGGAGGGGCCGGATGGGAAGCAGCTTGCCGTGGTCTATGCCGACCTCATCGGCAACGGCCCCGACTCGCTGCGGGTTCTGAGCCTGCCCGCGCGTGCGCCCGCATTCGAGGCCAGCCGATGAGGGATCCTTCGCATGCATGACATCGGTCCCCTTTTGCGCCCTTTGCCCGGCGACGATCCGTGCGGACTCAACCTCGCCTACGACCCCGTCATCGATGCCATCGGGCGCGCACGCGACCAGCCGGATGAACGCTTGCCCACCGGTGTGTGGGAGCGCGCCCCGAACAAGCACACCTGGGCCACGGTCGAGTCCCTTTGCGCGAATGTCCTGCTCGAGCGAAGCAAGGACTTGCAGATTGCTGCGTGGCTGTGCGAAGCATGGGCCCATGAGCACGGCATGAACGGGTTTGCAGAAGGAGTTCGCTTGCTGGACGGCATGGCGCGCATCTTCTGGGAGGGTGCCCACCCGCGCATTGAATCCGACGGTGACACCGCCCTTCGTGTGCGCCCCTTCCACTGGATTGAGCAGGCCGCCATGCGGTGGTTGCAGGACGAGCGGGTGCTCGGCGCGGCGATCGTCGATGCCGCTACCGCGGCCGCCGCTGGTGCGGCATCTGCTCAGCTGCTGCAACTGGGCCATTGGCTCGACGAGCGGCTCGGCGTGGAAGCCCCGGGATTTTCGACCGTCTGCCAGCGCCTCAACGCGCTGGCGGGGGCCAACGCCGCTGTCGGCGTGACTTCTCGTCCATCGCCTGCGCCCATTGCAGCCGTGGGTACAGCGGCTTCGCCCGGCAGCCGCGAAGCCGCCTACGCGCAGTTGCGCGACATTGCCGCCTACCTCGCCCAAGCCGAGCCCCACAGCCCCGCGGCGACCATTCTGGAGGCACTCGTCGCTTGGCGGGCCGACCGTTTCGAGGATCTATTGGCTCGCCTGCCCAACGGCGAGCACAGCATCTACACCTTGGCCAAGCTGTTCACTGACCGCAAGGGCTGAAGAACATGAAAGTGATTTCTCCACTGCGCATCGGCATCGGCCTTCGCCCCTTGCCCCAGCGGCGCGGACACAGCAGCGTCCTCACCGGCCGCTTGAGCTTCGACCTGCTGCAGCCTGCGAATTTCGTGCCGGACGCCAAGCTTTGGCCGCTCGTGCAGGCCGCCGCCGGCACCGAACCCCCCTTCGATGCCGGCATGCACAAGCCGAACGCAGAGGTGCTGCTCTGGGGCGAGGCCTGCAGTGCGACACCGGTCGAAGAAGCGATTGTCGAGCTGCGATGCGGTGCCGTTGCCAAGCGTTTGCGCGTCATCGGCAATCGGCACTGGCAGCCCGGCCCGCTCGGCTGGCGTGCCAGCCGAGCCGAACCCTTCACCCGCATGCCGCTGGCGTGGGATCGCAGCTTCGGCGGGGAGGCATTCGACCGCTGCCCGGTGGGCCAGGGGCACGACGGCGAGCGCAGGCTGGCAGATCGCGAGCACGTGATGCTGCCCAACCTCGAGACCCCCGGCTCGCCGCTGCTTCACCCCGGCGACATCGCCGAGCCCGCCTGCTTCGCCGCGGTCGATCCGCGCTGGCCATGCGCCCGGCCGGACGGCACCTATGACGCGCATTGGCTCGCCTCGCAGCACCCCGCCGCACCGGCCGACGAAAGCCCCGCGGTGCACAACCTCGCACCGCTGGATCAGCGTCTGCCGGGACGGCATTTCCTGGGCGGCGAGCCGATCGAGATTCGCGGCATGCACCCCGAACACGCATTGATCGCCTCGCATGTGCCTGCGCTGCGCATGTGGGCGTTCTTCGTGCGGCGCGGTGCCGACGAACTCGAAGCCATCGAACTCAAGGCCGACACCCTGAGCCTCTTACCCGGCGCGCTGCTCGGCGTGCTCCACTTCCGCGCCATCCTCGCAGACACCGGCCCCGATCTGCGCAGCATCAGCTCCCTGATGATGGCCGCCGAGTGGGCGGATCGCCCGAAGCCGCTCGAGCACTACGTCGCCACCCATCGCTTGCGCAGCGATCCCGAGCATGGCGCCGAACACATGCTGCGTGATCTGCAGCTGATGCCCGAACTCACCGAGGACCAGCGCACGCGCCGCGAAGCGGTGCGTGAACGCCAGCGTGCGGCGCGCGCCGTCGAGGACAAGGCATTCAAGGCTGCGCTCGATCGCAAGATCATCGGCCCGGCCGGAAGTGCCCGCGCTGCGTTCATGCTCTCGGCCATCGCGGCATCCGCAGCAGCCAGGCCGCCTGGCGATCTCGACAGTGATGCGCTCGACCGCGTTCAGTGGCCCGAGATCACTGAAGAGGACGGCGAACTCGGCGATGTCGACTTTGCCGGCATCTCGCGCGCGGCCGACGAAACCCGCTCCATCGCCGCACAGCTGATGGCACAGAGCCAGCGTGATGTGGGGCAGGCGGCGGCCGAGAGCGAGAAGATGGCCGCCGAACTGGAACAACAAGCGCAGACCCTGCGCGCGGCCATGGCTGCCGACAAGCAGACCCTGCTGGCGGGCGAGCACCTGGCCGTGCGCAGCCCATTACTCCCCCCCGAAGTGGTCCGCCCCGACATCGACACGCGTGCGTCGATGCGGTCCTTTGCCGAGCGCCTCGAGTCCGGCAGCGGCTCGTCCAACGATGCCCTGCTCGAGTTCATGCTGGAACAGGGAGGCGCTCCGCTGGACGATGCGCAGCGCGCCAGCGTGCAGCACGACTGGGCGAATGCGATGGCCCAGGCGCAGTGGAGCGACGACCCGGCATCGCGGGCCCGCACCGCCTCTGGGCTTCGTGATGCCATGGCCCAGGCTGACACCTTGCCCAGCCGCCGACCCGCCGGTGCGCCGCCGCCCGACTCGAACGCCGCCGGTGCCATCCTCGGCCGGCTGAAGTTCGCGGAAACCGCCGACGGCGGGGTCGAGGCGGCCGCCTTGCCGGACATCGGCGTGGCCGCCGACGGCCCGCTGGACATGCAAGGCCTGC
>DATKCI010000069.1:0-16985 GCA_035513255.1 Piscinibacter sp.
GTTCGGGGGAAAAGAAAGAGTCGAACGTATATAGATCAACGACTTACGAAATCTCTTTCTTGAGAGGCCCTTTGCTTTGGTGACTTTCATTTGGGCCAGCAAATGAAAGTTACCCGGCTGCCGGGCCGGGACCCGGCTTGCAACACGAACAAATCAACCTGCTCGGAAGCACTCCAGTAGGAGGCACTCCACCAGTGGACCCCGGCTTTCGCCGGGGTGACGACGCCGGGGTGACGACGCGGGGGTGACGGCGCCGGGGTGACGGCGCCGGGGTGACGGGCTTCTGCGGGGTGACGGCAGGTTCGTGCAGGTCGGCTTTCGCCGGGGTGACGGCAGGTTCGCGTAGGTCGCTTTCGCCGATGTGACGGCGCACAGTGAGGCCTCTCACTTGGGACGCGCTCCACCCTGGAAACAATTTGGCGGACATGGAAAGAAATTCGGGAGCGGCATCGGATCGCAAGGCAAGCACCGCACCCCGGATTGCATCCGGGCTACACGGCTTCCGCGATCAACCCCTTCTTGCGCAGCATCGGCTCCACCGTCGGTCCGCGCCCGCGAAACGCCTCGTAAGCCTGCGCCGGCTGCAGCGAGTCGCCCGACGAGTAGATGAACCGCAGCAGCCGCTGCGCCACCGCCGGGTCGAAGGGGTTGCCCGCTTCGACGAACGCATCGAAGCCGTCGGCGTCCAGCACCTCGGCCCACAGGTACACGTAGTAGCCGGCGGCGTAGCTCGAACCCGAGAACAGGTGCTGGAAGTGCGGCAGCCGGTGGTTCATGCCGATGCCAGGCGGCATGCCGATGCGCTCGAGCTCGCCCGCTTCGAAGGCCACGACGTCGGGCGCCTCCGGCGAGCTCAACGAATGCACCGCCATGTCGACCAGCGCCGACGCGGTGTAGCGCACAGTCTCGTAGCCTTCGTTGAAGTTGCGCGCGTCCTTCAGCCGCTGCACGAGATCGTCGGGAATCGGCTCGCCGGTGCGGTGGTGGCGAGCGTGGCGCTTGAGTACTTCGGGCTCCGACAGCCAGTGCTCGAACAGCTGCGACGGCAGCTCGACGAAGTCGCGCAGCACGTTGGTGCCCGACAGGCGCTCGTAGGTCACGTTCGACAGCAGCCCGTGCAGGCCGTGTCCGAACTCGTGGAACAGCGTGCGCGCGTCGTCGAAGCTCAGCAGCGTCGGCTCGCCGGGCGCGCCCTTCGCGAAGTTGTTGTTGTTCACGATCACCGGCGTCACGTCGCGCACATTGCGCGACTGCATGCGGTACGAGCTCATCCAGGCGCCGCTGCGCTTGCTCGGACGCGCGAAGTTGTCGTGCAGGAACACGCCGACCAGCGCGTCATCGGCGCCGCGCACCTCGTAGATCTTCACGTCGGGGTGGTACACGCGAACCTGCGGCTGCTCGATGAAACGCACGCCGAAGAGGCGGTGCGCGCAGTCGAACACCGCCTCCACCATGCGGTCCAGCGGGAAGTACGGCTTGATCTCGGCCTCGTCGAGGTCGTAGCGCGCCTGGCGCACCTTCTCGGCGTAGTAGCGCCAGTCCCAGGCCTCCAGCGTCAGCGACTCGCCGCGCGACAGCAGCATCGCCTGCAGCGCGGCGCGCTCGCGTTCGGCGCTGGCCTTGGCCGGCACCCACACGCGGTGCAGCAGATCGCTGACCGACGAGGCCTGACCCGCCATCGTGTCGGCCAGCGCATAGTCCGCGTAGCTCGGGTAGCCGTGCAGCTTGGCCTGCTCATTGCGCAGCGACAGGATCTCGCGCGCGACAGCGCGGTTGTCGTACGCGCCGTCGTGTTCGCCTCGCGAAGCCCAGGCTCGGTAGGCCTGCTCGCGCAGATCGCGGCGGTCGGAGAATGTCAGGAAGGGCACGATGTGCGAGCGCGACAGCGTGATCACGTGCGCGTCGGCAATGCCGCGGTCCACAGCCGCCTGCCGCGCCGCGGCGCGAACGAAGTCGGGCAAGCCTGCGAGTTCTTCTTCGGTGCGCAGCACCAGCCGGTAGCCCGATTCGTCGGCCAACACGTTCTGCGCGAAGCGCGTCGTCAGCTCGGCGAGGCGCTCCATCACCTGCGCGTAGCGGCGCTGAGCGGCCGGGGCGAGCTTGGCGCCGGCGCGCACGAAGTCGAGGTGCAAGCGCTCCAGCAGGCGGCGCTGCTCGGTGTTCAGGCCGAGGGAGCCGCGTTCGGCGTGCAGCGCATCGATGCGCGCGAACAAGGCCTCGTGCATGTAGACCGCGCTGCTGTGGGCCGCCATCACCGGCGCCAGCTCGCGTTCCACCGCCTGCAGCGCCGGCGAGGTCTCGGATGAAGTCAGGTTGTAGAACAGCCCATCGAGCCGCGCCAGCAGGCGCCCGCTGCGGTCGAATGCGGCGACAGTGTTTTCGAACGTGGGCGGCTCGGCCGCATCGCCGATGGTGTCGATCTCGGCGCGCTGCTGCGTCAGCGCGGCCTCGAATGCCGGCTTGAAGTGCGCGGGCTCGACCTCGACGAAGGGTGGCAGCCCGTACGGCGTGGTCCAGGGCGCAAGAAGCGGATTGCTCGTGGCAACGGTCATGGCAGCTCTCGTGGTGGGAGAGCGGCCATTCTAGGAGGCGGCAGCCGGCGTTGCAGGCGCGGCCGCGCGCCTACTTGCCGGCCTTGATCGCGAGCTCGTCTTCTTCGTCGAAACGGCGGTTTTCGCAGTTGCGAGCGTAGGCCTGGGTGTCGGCATTGATCGTCTCGGCCTGCGTGTTGAAGTTCGTCCGGCGAGCCTGCAGCGCCGCGATGGCCTGGTCGCGTTCGGCCGCCTGCTGGTTGTAGCGGTCGACCTGCTCCTTGTCGTAGCGGTCCAGCCAGACGAGCTGTTCTTCGAGCTGCGTGGCGCTGCGCTCGAGCTCCTGCTTCTGCTGTTCGAGCTCGGCCTTCTGCCGGCCGGCGTCCTCGCGGCCGGTGCGCAGGCGCTCCTGAACCGCCATGCAGGCCTTCAGTTCGTCCCGGCTGAGCAGCAGGCTCTTGCCCGTGGCCTTGCCGAAGCTTTTTTCCCTGCCCTGGGTCTGCGCACTGGCGGCACCGACGGACAGCGCCGACACGGCGAACGCGCACAGCACGATGGAAGCGGCGCGGCCGACGCGCGCGCGGGAAGCTGAAAACAACATCTGGTGAATCCTCTGTCGAAGCGGCCGCGGTGTGCACCTGCCGCCGCGAAACCCGTCATCCTAGCGGCTCACCGGCTCGCGCATCGTCACGAATTCCTCGGCCGCCGTGGGGTGGATGCCGATCGTCGCGTCGAACACCGCCTTGGTAGCGCCGGCCTTCAGCGCCACCGCGAAGCCCTGTACCGTCTCGCCTGCCTCCGCTCCGACCATGTGCAGTCCGACGACGCGGTCGCTCGCATCGTCGACGACGAGCTTCATCAACGTGCGTTCGCTGCTGCCGGACAGCGTGTGCTTCAGCGAACGGAACTCGCTCTGGTAGGTGCGCACGACGCCGAAGCGCTCGCGCGCCTGCGCCTCGGTCCAGCCGACCGTGCCGATGCCCGGGTGCGTGAAGACGGCTGTCGGAATGAAGTCGTAGTCGAGGCGGCGCTCGCCGCGGCCGAACAGGTCGTCGACGACGACCATCGCCTCGGCGAGCGCGACCGGCGTGAGCTGCACCCGGTCGGTCACGTCACCGACGGCGAGGATGGACGGCACGCTGGAGCGGTAGCGCGCATCGACGACGACCTCGCCGCGCGCGCCGAGCGCGACGCCCGCCTCCTCGAGCCCGAGCCCGCGCGTGTTCGGCGTGCGGCCGGTCGCGTAGAGCACTGTGTCAGCCGCCAGCATGTGGCCGTCGTGCATGGTGGCACGCAGGCCGTCGTCGCCGCGGTCGATGCGCTGCAGGTGGGTGCCGAGCCGGATGTCCACGCCCTTCTTGCCCATCTCCGCGGCGAGGAATCGCGCCACGTCGTTGTCGAAGCCGCGCAGCAGCCGTGAACCGCGCACGATCTGCGCGACCTCCGCGCCCAGCCCGCGAAAGATCGACGCCATCTCGCAGGCGATGTAGCCCCCGCCGACGACGACGAGCCGCTTCGGAAAACGCGGCAGGTCGAACATGTCGTCCGAGCAGAGCGCGTGTTCGCCGCCGGGCACGTCGGGTATCACCGGATGCCCGCCGGTCGCGACGAGGATGTGCCGCGCATGAAAGCGCCGGCCTGCCACCTCGACCTCGTGGGGCGACACGATGCGTGCGCGGCCGCGCACAAGCTCGGCGGCCGCTCCGTCGAGCACCGCCTCGTAGACGCCGTTCAAGCGCCGGATCTCGGCAGCGCGATTGGCCTTCAGCAGTTCCCAGTCCAGCGCCGGCGCCTGGACCGGCCAGCCGAAGCCGTGCGCCTCGTGAAAGGTCTCGGCGAAGTGGGCGGCGTAGCTGTACAGCTTCTTCGGGATGCAGCCGAGGTTGACGCAGGTGCCGCCGGTCGCCGCCATCTCGGCGACCGCGACCCTCGCGCCCAGATGTGCGGCCAGGCGCGCGGCGCGCACGCCGCCGCTGCCGGCGCCGATGACGAACAGATCGAGTGATGGGTCCATGGTCGCCAATCATGCCCGCGTTCGCCGTGCGGCGCCGCGCACGGTGACAATCGCCGCCTGTCCATCGGAGCAACGCAATGAAGCCCCCCGTTCGCGTCGGCATCATCGGCTACGGCTACGCCACGAAGACCTTCCATGCGCCGCTGGTCGCCTGCGTGCCCGGCCTCGCGCTCACCGCGGTCTCCAGCAGCGACCCCGCCAAGGTGCGAAGCGACTGGCCCGGTGTGGAGGTCGTCGCGACCCCGCAGGCGCTGATCGCGCGCGACGACATCGACCTGGTGATCGTCCCCACACCGAACGACACGCACCACCCGATCGCGCACGCGGCGTTGTCGGCCGGCAAGCACGTCGTCGTCGACAAGCCCTTCACGCTGACACGCGCCGAGGCCCACGGGCTCACCGCGCTCGCGCGGCAGCGCGGCCGCGTGCTGTCGGTGTTTCACAACCGCCGCTGGGACGGCGACTTCCTGTCCGTGCGCGAGTTGCTCGCCGGCGGTCAGCTCGGCCGCGTGACGCATGTCGAGTCGCACTTCGACCGCTTCCGCCCCGCCGTGCGCGGACGCTGGCGCGAGCAGCCCGGTGCCGGCAGCGGCCTGTGGTTCGACCTCGGACCGCACCTGCTCGACCAGACGCTGCAGCTGTTCGGCCGCCCGCAGGCGCTCGCCGTCGACCTGATGACCCAGCGCGACGGCGCCGTGACCGACGACGCCTTTCACGCGCAGTTGCGCTATGCCGACGGCCTGCGCGTGGTGCTGCATGCGTCCGCGCTGGCGGCTGCGCCGGGCGCACGATTCACGATCCACGGCACACGCGGCAGCTACGTGAAGACCGGCTTGGACCCGCAGGAAGACCTGCTGAAAGCGGGGCACCGGCCCGACGGCGCATCGCCATGGCCGCTGCCGGTGGAAGCCGCGACCCTCATCGCGCAGGACCCGCAGGCGCCGGACCTCGTTCACGGCAGCTCGCACCCGGTGCTTCCCGGGCGCTACAGCGCGTACTACGAGCGCCTGCTCGACGCGATCGAGGGCCGTGGCGCGAACCCCGTGCCCGCCGAGGAGGCTGCCGACGTGGTGGCGCTGCTCGAACTCGGCTGCGCCAGTCACCGCGAGCGCGGCGAGCTGCCGGTGCCGGCTTGAACCGCGGCGCCGCCGGGTGCAGACTGCCGGGCCCACTCGACCAAGCACCGGTCTCGTCATCCCGACGAAAGTCGGGATCCACGGTCTGCGGGCAAGTAGACGTCATGGAACGCTGGGGCAGCTCCGCCAGTGGATCCCGACTTTCGTCGGGATGACACCATCTTCGGGATGACGCCATCTTCGGGAGACGCCATCTTCGGAATGCCGACATACTTTGGGCATGAACCTCACACCCCTGTCCACGCTCCTCGCGCGCCGCATTCGCGGCGACGGCCGCACCACCTTCGACGTGCCCGACGACTGGCTGCAAGGCCGCACGTCGTTCGGCGGTCTCGTCTCGGTATTCGCCGTCCAGGCAATGCGCGACGCGGCCGGCGCCTCCTGGCCCGCCGGCGTCACGCTGCGCGCGCTGCAAACCAACTTCATCGCCCCGGTGGAAGCCGGCGCGCTGGACGTGACGGTGCAGGTGCTGCGCGAAGGCCGCAACATCCGCCAGGTTCAAGCACTGGTGCGCCAACGCGACGCCACCTGCGCGCTCATGGTGGGCGTGTTCGGCACCGATCGCGAAACCACGCTCGCGCCGCTGCACCCTGTTCGGCCCGTGCCGGCGCGCAGCATCGACGACCTGCCGCAGCACCCCTTCACCGCCGGCCGCCGCCCCAATTTCACCGCCCACCTGGACATGCGCTGGGCCGAGGGCGGACCGCCGTTCAGCGGGTCACCCGACTGGCAGGCGAGCATCCATCTGCGGCTGATCGACGCCGACGATGCCGTCTCCGCGGAGCTGATGACCGTGCTGATGGCCGACGTGTCGCCGAGCCCGGCGCTCAGCCACTTCAGTGCGCCGGCACCCGCGAGTTCGGTCTCGTGGGCGCTCGAGCTGCGCCGCTTGCCCGAGACCGAAACCCTCGGGGGTTGGTGGCGTGCCGACAACCGCGTGGTCGCCGCCGAGGGCGGCTACGTGAACCAGCAGTCGATGCTGTGGTCACCGGGCGGCACCTTGGCCGCATTGGCCTACCAGGTGGTCACCGTCTACGGCTGATCGGCGAGCGCGCGGCGCAGCGGCGCGCCTCTGGTCTAATCGCCGCTCCTCATCGAGCCGCACCCCATGGCACTCAAAGCCACGATCTACAAAGCCAACGTCCAGCTCGCCGACATGGACCGCAACGTCTACGGCGACCACGGTCTGACGATCGCACGCCATCCGTCGGAGACCGACGAGCGCATGATGATCCGCCTGCTGGCCTTCGCGCTGAACGTGCCGGCCAGCAACGACCACGGTGCGCTCGAGTTCGCAAAGGACCTGTGGGACACCGACGAGCCCGGACTCTGGCAAAAGGACCTCACCGGCCAGATCGAACACTGGATCGACGTCGGCCAGCCGGACGACAAGCGGGTGATGCGTGCGTGTCCGCGCGCGGGCCGCGTCAGCGTCTACAGCTACAGCGCGAGCACGCCGATCTGGTGGAGCGGCATCGCGACCAAGATCACGCGTGCGAGCAACCTGTCGGTGTGGCAGGTCGACAGCGCCGAGAGCCAGGCGCTCGCCGGCCTCGCGCAGCGGTCGATGCAGCTGCAGGTGACCGTGCAGGACGGCGCGGTCTGGGTCGGCGACGGCCGCGACTCGATCGAAGTGACCCCACGCGCGCTGTACGGACAGCGGTGACGCGGCAGAATGCCCGCACCCATCGCCGACACCGTTCGACCCGCCCCATGAAACCATCGCTTCTTCGCCGCGCGGCCTGGTGCTGTGCGGTGGCCCTGAACCTTGCCTCCCCCGTTGCCATGTCAGACACCCCCGCTACAGCCGCGCCGCCGGCCGCCGACGACCCCTACCTCTGGCTCGAAGACGTTCACGGCGAAAAGGCGCTGAACTGGGTGCGCGAGCGCAACGCACGGTCGCAGAAGGAGCTCACCGCCCGGCCCGAGTACGAGATCATCCGCGCGCAAGTGCTCGACGTGCTGAACGCGAAGGACCGCATCCCCTACGTCTCGCGCCGCGGCAACTGGCTCTACAACTTCTGGCAGGACGAAAACCACAAGCGTGGGCTGTGGCGGCGCACGACGCTGGCCGAGTACCGCAAGGCCGCGCCCGAGTGGGAGTTGCTGCTCGACCTCGACGCACTCGGCAAGGCCGAAGGCGAGAATTGGGTCTGGGGCGGCGCCACCTGCCACGGGCCGGAGTACCGCCGCTGCCTGCTGTCGCTGTCGCGTGGCGGCGCCGATGCCAAGGTCGTGCGCGAGTTCGACACGGCGATCAAGTCCTTCGTGAAGGACGGGTTCGTGCTTGCCGAAGCGAAGTCCGACGTGACGTGGATCGACGAGAACACGATCTATGTCGCCACCGACTTCGGCCCCGGTTCGATGACCGACTCCGGCTACCCACGCATCGTCAAGCGCTGGAAGCGCGGCACGCCGCTCAGTGCAGCCGCCACCGTGTTCGAAGGCGAGAAGACCGACGTGGCCGCCGGTGTCTCGGTCGACCGCACGCCCGGATTCGAGCGCACGCTGTTCGTGCGCTCGACCGACTTCTACAACAGCCGCTACTTCCTGCAGCAAACCGACAAGCTGCTCGAACTCGATGTGCCGAGCGACGCTTCGCCGGCGTTCATGCGCGACTCGATGCTGCTCACGCTGCGCAGCGACATGAAGGCCGCCGACAAGACCTTCCCGGCCGGCTCGCTGCTGGTGACCGACGCCGCCGCGCACCTGAAAGGCGAGCGCCGGTGGCGCGCCCTCTTCACACCCACGGCCACACGCTCGCTGTCGGGCTACACGACCACGCGCGACCACGTGATCGTCGACGTGCTGGACAACGTCGCGAGCAAGCTCGAACAGTGGCACAAGCGCGGTGGCGAGTTCGTGTTCAGCGAAATCAAGGCGCCCTTCCCCGGCACGCTGGGCGTGAGCGCGCTGCACGATCCGCTCGTGAAGGACGATGCGCTCGCCGACAACTACCTGATGACCTACACCGACTTCCTGACGCCGGATTCGCTGTACGTCGCCACGGCAGGCGGCAGCGCGCGCGAGCTGCTGAAGTCGCGCAAGCCCTTGTTCGAGGCCCGTGGCATGCGCGTGGAGCAGCGCTTCGCAACGTCGAAGGACGGCACGCGCGTGCCCTACTTCATCGTCTGGCCGCCGGGCGCGAAGGCCGACGGCCTCAACCCGACGCTGCTCTATGGCTACGGCGGATTCGAAGTTTCACTGAACCCGTGGTATTCGGGCGGTCTCGGCCGCTCTTGGTACCAGCGCGGCGGTGTTTACGTGGTGGCCAACATCCGCGGCGGCGGCGAGTTCGGCCCCGGCTGGCACCAAAGCGCGCTGAAAGCCAACCGACAGCGCGCGTTCGACGACTTCATCGCGGTCGCCGACGACCTGATCGCCCACAAGGTCACGAGCCCGAAACACCTCGGCATCGAAGGCGGCAGCAACGGCGGGCTGCTGGTCGGCGCGGTGTTCACGCAGCGGCCCGAGCTGTTCAACGCCGTCGTCTGCCAGGTGCCGCTGCTCGACATGCGCCGCTACAACCGCCTGCTCGCAGGCGCCTCGTGGATGGCCGAGTATGGCGACCCGGACCAACCGCAGGAGTGGCGCTACCTCCAGGCCTACAGCCCCTATCACAACGTGAAGCGCGAGGCGAAGTACCCGCGCGTGCTGTTCACGACCTCGACCCGCGACGACCGCGTGCACCCGGGCCACGCCCGCAAGATGGTCGCGCGCATGATCGAGCAAGGCCATGACCCGCTGTACTACGAGAACATCGAAGGCGGCCACGGCGGGGCAGCCGACAACGAGCAGCGCGCGCACCTGCAGGCGCTGGAGTTCACCTACCTGTGGCAGCAACTGGGAGGCTGAGCCGATGAGCACGCCTGCTGACGACGCGCAGGCCGTCCTCGCCTTCTGGTTCGGCGACGGGCAGGCGGCACGCGCCGAGTGGTTCCGCAAGGACGCCGCGTTCGACGCACAGATCGGCGAGCGATTCGGCGCGCTGATCGAGCAAGCCCTGCGCGGCGAACAGCTCGAATGGCAGCAGTCGCCCGACCCGGCGCTCGCGCGCATCATCCTGCTCGACCAGTTCACGCGCAACGTGTTCCGCGACACGCCGCGTGCGTTCGCCGGCGATGCGCTGGCGCTGGCCGCGGCGCGCCGGATGGTCGATGCCGGGCAGGACCGCGCGCTTTCGCCGCTGCGGCGCGCCTTCGTCTACCTGCCGTTCGAACACGCCGAGGATCTTGCGGCGCAGGACGAGTCGGTGCGACTGTTCACGGACCTGGCCGCCGCCGCGACGGACCTGGCCGACATGCTGGACTACGCCCATCGCCACCACGTGGTCATCGCGCGGTTCGGACGCTTCCCGCATCGCAACGACGTGCTGGGGCGCACCTCCACGCCCGAGGAGCGCGCCTTTCTCGAGCAGCCCGGATCGCGCTTCTGAGGGCGCGCCATAAGGTTCCTCGAAACCTGTCCTTGGCAAGGAGCGCGACGGCGCGAATAATCGCTGTCCCTGTACCAAGGAGCCCACCATGTCATTGCGCATCAACGACGTTGCACCGAACTTCACGGCGAACACGACTCGGGGCGAAATCGATTTCCACCAGTGGATCGGCGACAGCTGGGCCGTGCTGTTCTCGCACCCCAAGGACTTCACCCCGGTGTGCACCACCGAGCTCGGCTACATGGCGAAGATTGAACCCGAGTTCAAGAAGCGGAACACCAAGATCATCGGCCTGAGCGTGGACCCGGTCGACAACCACGAGCGCTGGGCCAAGGACATTGAAGAAACCCAGGGCCACGCGCCCAACTACCCGATGATCGGCGACACCGATCTCGCGGTCTCGAAGCTGTACAACATGCTGCCGGCCGAAGAAGGCGGCACCTCCGAGGGCCGCACCGCGGCGACGAACCAGACGGTCCGCTCGGTCTTCGTCATCGGCCCCGACAAGAAGATCAAGCTGATGCTCACCTACCCGATGACGACCGGCCGCAACTTCGACGAAATCCTGCGGGTGCTCGACTCGATGCAGCTGACCCAGCAGCACAAGGTGGCGACGCCGGCCAACTGGCGCGACGGCGACGACGTGATCATCGCCGGCTCGGTCAACGACGAAGACGCGAAGAAGCTCTTTCCAGCCGGCTGGAAGACGCTGAAGCCGTACTTGCGTGTCGTGAAGCAGCCTGGCCGCTGAACCGCTCGTAGCCCGGATCGAACGCCACGCTGCCAGTGGCGTCACCCCGGTGAAAGCCGGGGTCTCGTCACTCAGGCGAAAGCCGGGGTTTCGTCACCCCGTCACCCCGGCGAAAGCCGGGGTGACGAATGAGTGGACCCCGGCTTTCGCCGGGGTGACGGCGCTACTAGGCTGAGCTGGAACAGGTCCCATGTAAGCTCCTTGCTTCGCCTTGGAGGCATCCCGTCGACGGGCAAGCGCTGCACTCACATGGCCGAACCCTTCAAGAATTTCATCGGCGACGCCGTCGTGCGCGACATCGCGACCCGCCTGCACCGGACGAGCCCGGACTTCGCGCAGCGCCGCTTCGAGCGGCTCGCGCTGGACGGGCTCGCGGACCTGGAACTGAAGGCGCGCGCGATGCACCTCACGGCCGCGCTCGAGGCCACGCTGCCGCCCGACTTTGCGCAGGCCGCCGAGATGCTGGAGCGTGCGATGGCGGACGGGCTCGCCGGATGGGCGCTGTGGCCGGTCGGTGAGTACATCGCCCGCCACGGTCAGGGCGACCCGGAACGGGCGCTCCAGGCGTTGCACCGGCTCACGCAGGGGTTCACCGCCGAGTGGGCCATCCGGCCCTTCATAGTCAACCATCCGGTGCTGACCTTCGCAACTCTCGAACGCTGGTGCACCGACAGCAGCCCGCACGTGCGCCGCCTCGTCAGCGAAGGCAGCCGCCCCCGCCTGCCGTGGGGGCTGCAGCTGAAGTCGCTGATCGCCGACCCCTCGCCCACGCTGCCGCTGCTGGAGGCGCTGCTCGACGACGACAGCGAGTACGTGCGGCGCAGCGTGGCCAACCACCTGAACGACATCGCGAAGGACCATCCTGCCGTGCTGGCCGAGTGGGTGGAGCGGCACCTGCCCAGCGCACCGCGCGAGCGGCAGGCGCTGCTGCGGCATGCGTGCCGCACCTTGATCAAACGCGGCGACGCCCGCGTGCTCGCGGCATGGGGACTGGACGCGCGGCTGCGTGGGCAGGTTCACCTTCGCGTCGCGCCGGCGCGCATCGCGCTCGGCGACAAGCTCACGCTGGAAGTGATGCTGCAGCCCAGCGGCAAACGGGCCCAGGCCCTGGTCATCGACTACGCCATTCACCACGTCAAAGCCAATGGCGGCACGTCGCCCAAGGTGTTCAAAGGATGGGCGACGGAGCTCGCGCCCGGCGCACCGCGCGTGCTGAGCAAGAGCCATGCGGTCAAGCCCATCACCACGCGGCGCTACTTCGTCGGGACGCATCGCGTGGACCTGCTGATCAACGGCCGCGTGGCCGCGGTCGCGAGCTTCGAGCTGGACATTCGACACCCCGGCGTGTAACGGCAGCCCGCACGCGCCCCCTCGGTCACGGGGGTCGAAAGACAAGAAGCGGCGAAATCGCGCAGCAGGCGTGAACGAATCCCGCTCACTGTGGCGAGCACGTAGAAGGCCGCGACAGCGCAGACGCCCACGCGACATTACACTTCGTCACATATCGCGCCACAGCTGAAATGACTGCTGGCGCGGGATGTGGAAGCCATGAGGGGAGTCATGGTTTCGTCGGGGCGCCCCGAACAAAAGACCGGCTGATTGTCATCACGCGAACGCCTTCGCCTCTTCGAGGCACGGGCGGGCCGTTGAACGCTCGCGTCGACGATCACTGCACGCCCGCACGCGGGGGCTGCGACACGCCGGTCCACGATCACGACCCCGCCGACCCCGAAGCGTCCATCCGCTTCGGGTCGGCGGGCGCGTGGAACGAGTCGAGTCTTGACGAACGTGGAAGGGGTCTCGCGTGGACAATTGGAACGCTGCCGTGCAAAAAGCCGGCATCGACAGGCGGGTTCGTGCCGAAGGATCCGAAGTCGGCGACACACCGCGAGTGGAAGGTGCGGAAGTCATCGTCCGCTATCTCGAGCGCCTCGGCGTCAAGCACGTCTTCGGCGTTCCCGGCGGCGCCATCGAGCCGATCTACAACGCGCTCGCAAGAAGCGAGCGCCGCGGCGGCGTCAGGGCCGTGGTCGCGCGTCATGAGGCCGGCGCCGCCTTCATGGCCGACGGGTACGCCCGCGAAACCGGAAAGATCGGCGTCGCGATCGCGACCTCCGGCCCCGGGGCGACCAACCTGATCACCGGCGTGGCCTGCGCCTACGCGAACCATGTGCCGATGCTGGTGATCACGGGGCAGCCGCCGATTCACAGCTTCGGCAAGGGCGCGCTGCAGGACTCGAGCTGCTCGGGCATCAACACCGTCGGGATGTTTCGCCACTGCACGCGCTACAACTCGCTGGTCTCGCATGCGGATCAGCTGGAGATCAAGCTCGTCAGCGCGCTGATGCAGGCCTGTCAGACGCCGGGCGGGCCGGCCCATCTGTCGATCCCGGTCGACATCCTTCGCGCGGAAGTGAGGGCGCCGTCGCCGACCGCGGACTACACCTCCCTGTTGCGGCTGAAGCCCTCGATGGTCGACCTGCATGCGGTGCGGGAACTGCAAGGCGAACTGGAGCGCGCCGCACGTCCGGTGTTCCTGATCGGCAACGGCTGCGGCGAAGCGATCGAGGCGATCCTGAAGCTGGCCGAGGCGACGAATGCGCTGTTCATCACGACGCCGGACGGCAAGGGCTTCATCAACCCGCGCCACCGCGCCTACCGCGGCGTCTTCGGATTCGGCGGCCATGCGAGCGCCGACACGCTGCTGCGCAGCGTGCCGGACCTCGTCGTCGCCTTCGGCACCGGATTCGGCGAGTTCAACAGTGCCGGCTGGTGCGGCAACCTGCTGAACGGCCGCTTGATCCACGTGGACAGCAGCGAAGAGAACCTGATGCGCTCGCCGATGGCGCGGCTGCATGTGCGCGGGCGCATCCTGTCGGTCTGCGCGCACCTGCTCGAGAGCCTCGGGCCTTACACCGCCACCAACGTCGTCGAGCTGGTCGATCCGCACAGCGAGGCCGGCAACCCGCACGTCGCGCTGCATGCCGCCGAGCAGTGCGACGCCGACACCGCGCCGATCAAGCCGCAGCGCCTGATGAAGGAGCTGTCGCGCCGCTTTCCGCCGAACACGCGCTTCCTCGCCGATGCCGGCAACAGCATGACCTGGGCGATCCACTACCTGCAGCCGCGCAACCGGCGCGCCGCGCGGTCGTCGGACCGTGCCGTGCCGCCGCGAAAGGACGCACGATCGGGCACCGCGAGCTGGCTGCGCGTGACGACCGACTTCGCGTCGATGGGCTGGGCGATCGGCGCGGCCGTGGGCGTGGCCCGCGGCAACCCGGACTGCCCGGTGGTCTGCATCACCGGCGACGGCAGCTACCTGATGAGCGGCCAGGAGATCACGGTGGCGGCCGCCGAAGGCCTGTCCATCGTCTTCATCGTGCTCAACGACGCCGCCTACGGGATGGTGATGCACGGCCAGCGGATGGCGCGCGCCGAACCGATCGGCTTCGACCTGCCGCAGGTGGACTATCGGCTGCTGGCGCTCTCGATGGGCATTCCCGGCCACGTCATCGATTCGCCGGCGGACCTCGATGCGCTGGACTTGGACGAAATCCTGCAGCGCAAAGGTCCGACGATGCTCGACGTGCGCATCGATCGGGAGGAGGTTCCCCCGATGTTCCAGCGGCTGAAGGCGCTCGGCTCCGTGAAATGACGACCATGCACACACTCTCAGGCAAGACCGCACTGATCACCGGCGGCAGCAGTGGCATCGGCCTGGCCACCGCCAGACTCTTTCTAGAACACGGGGCGCGCGTGGCGATCACCGGGCGCGACGAGGCGACGCTCGAACAGGCGCGCAAGGCGCTGGGCGGCGACGCGCTGGCCTTGCGCAGCGACACGAGCCGGCTGGCCGACATCGACCACCTGATGGACACGTTGAAAGACCGATGGGGTCGACTGGACGTGCTGTTCGTCAATGCGGCCGTCGCGCGGCCGGCGCCGTTCGAGGCGGTGACGGAAGAGGCGTTCGACGAGGTGTCGGGCGTGAACTTCAAGGGCGTCTTCTTCACGATTCAAAAGGCGCTGCCGCTGCTGGCGCCGCACGCGAGTGTCGTGCTGACGACCTCGATCGCCAACCAGATGGGCTCGCCGAACTTCAGCGTGTATGCGGCGGCCAAGGCCGCGCTGCGTTCGCTGACGCAGACGCTGGCCCTGGAGCTGATCGGCAAAGGGATTCGGGTCAACGCGATCAGCCCGGGCCCGATCGCCACGCCGATGTGGGACAAGTTCGGCCTGCCGAGCGAAGTGCAGGCGGCGGCGAAGGCCGACATCGAGCGAAAGTCCCCCGCGAAACGATTCGGCGAACCCGACGAGGTGGCCAAGGTCGCGCTGTTCCTCGCGTCGCCCGCCGCGTCGTACGTTGTCGGGCAGGAAATCGCTGTCGACGGCGGCATGAGCCTGCTGTAAGCGATGGGCATCGAAGCGAAAGTCGACAGCGTCCGCACCCGCATCTGGCTCGAGGAGCCCGAACCGGACAACGCGTTCGCGACCCGGGCGGCGTGGTGCCGCGGCTACGACGTCTACGGCGAGATGCTCGGGCACGCGCGCTGGGTCGACATGCTGTACCTGCTGTTCCGAGGGACGGCGCCCACCGCGTCGCAGGCAGACCTGCTGGAGGCACTGGCCGTCGCATTGGCGAATGCCGGGCCGCGCGACCCCGCCGTGCATGCGGCGATGTGCGCCGGGGCCGGTGGTTCCACCGCGGCGGCGAGCCTGATGGCCGCCCTGGCCGTCGGCGCGGGCCAGTACACCGGCGCCAGGGAGGTCTTCCTCGCGATGGAAATCTGGCGCGACTGCGGTCGTGACTTGGAGGCGTGGCAGCGACGGCTGTCCGTGCCGCCTTCGGTCGTGGCCGGCATCTGGCCCGCCTGCGAGCATCCGCCCGGATTCGACCCGCACGGCGTCGCGGCGGCCACGCCGGTGACGCAGACCCTGGACTGCCTGACTCGCGTCGGCCGCGGCCCGCACCTGGCCTGGCTGGCTCGGCATCGCGAGGCGCTGGAGGCGGCCGCCGGCCTGCCGCTCGCCATGGCGGGAGTCGCGGCCGCCGCCTTCACGGACTTGGGTCTCGCGCCGGAAGAAGGCGAAATGCTGCACTTGCTGCTGCGCCTGCCGGGCGCTGCCGTCCATGCACTGGAGCAGCGCGCGAACGGGCACAAGCAGTTTCCCTTCTTCGACCTGGAACTGCAGAACGACCCCGCGAGGAAGGCCGCATGACGGGGCCCGGATCGTTGCGCGAAAGCGCGGGCCGGCTGAAGACCTGGATGGGCCAGTGTTTCGTCGGCACGCGCACGGTCTTTCGCGGACACGATCTGCACGCCGATCTCGGCGCGATGGACTGGATCGAGCTCTATCTGTTCGGCATCACGGGTCGGCGCTTCGGCGCCGCGCAACTGCGCCTGCTGCATGCCATGTGGGTGCACACGAGCTACCCGGACGCGCGGCTGTGGAACAACCGGGTGGCGGCGCTCGCGGGCAGTGTGCGCAGCACACCGGCGCTGGGCATTTCCGCCGCCATCGGGATGTCCGAAGCGGTGATCTACGGCGGGCACCCGTTCGTGAGGGCGATCGACTTCCTGCTCGCCGCGCGACGACAAGTGGAGCAAGGCACCGATCTCCATCGCATCGTGCACGAGGAGTTGGCGCAGCGGCGCATCTTCGGCTATGGACGCCCGATCGCCTCGGTGGACGAGCGACTGCCGTGGCTGCTGCGGCTCGCCCGCGACGTGGAGCTCGACCGAGGCCCCCATCTCGCCCTCGCCTTCGAGGTCGAACGCATTCTCGTGGCACACGACGAGCGGCTGAAGATGAACTATGCCGCCCTCACCGCCGCCCTGGCGGCGGACCTCGGGTTTTCGGTGACCGAGTTCCACCACTTCCAGGTGCCCACGTTTCTCGCCGGCATGACGCCGTGCTTCATCGAGGCCAGCGAACGTCCGGCCGGCACGCTGTTTCCGCTGTCCTGCGCCCACGTCTCCTATGAAGGGCCGGCCAAGCGGCGATGGCGGGCCCTAGTACAGCGTCCCCCAAATCCCTTGCCATGAAAGCGCGTCTTCGCCCGCCATGCGTCGTTGCAAATCCTCGCGATACCACTCGGTATCGCTCCGGTTTGCGC
>DATKCI010000070.1:0-39517 GCA_035513255.1 Piscinibacter sp.
CTGCGTGGCGCCGCCCGGCGCCACCAGCCAGACGTCGAGGCGATCGGTCCACCCCTCGGCCACGTAGAGGCGGTAGCCGAGCGGGGCCGGGCCTGGGTTCTCGATGTCGAGCTGCAGCCAGCGCGGCGGTGCGCGGTTGCCGAGGTTGGGCACCGCGGCCGTCGAGCGTTGGAAGGCACCTGCCGCCAAGCGCGCTCTTGCCTGATCGAGCGTGAGCGGCTGGCCGGGGAGCTCGTCGAGCAGTTGGGCGTAGCGGCCGAGCGGTGCCGTGGGGTCGGCGGCGTCGCCCGCCTTCGGGGTGGCGGGGGCCGCCTCGGCGACGGCGCGCTCGATCCCGACCGCGCCGTCCGCGCCGACCCGCACGCCCTGGGCCCGGGCGGGCGACGCGAGGGCCAGGGCGAGCAGGCTCGCCAGCCACCACACGATCACGACGACCCGTCTCTTCGATTCCACCGCGCTCCTCCGATGACCCTCACCCGAATGCCGACGTGCAACGCCGGCGCGCAAGGCGACAGGGGTTCAGGTCCCGGCCCGCGTCCGCGGCGGGCTAGATGGTAAGCGCGCGGTGGCGCCGCGACGCGGGTGCCCGACCCGGCCGGCGTGCACAACGCCCGGTTTCCGCAAACATCTGCCGTTCAGCCCGCGTGCGCCGAACGGGCGGGCCGGGGCGGGCGCTACCGGCTCGATGATCGGATCGAAGGCTTGCGCTGAACTTGCGGCACGGCGATTGCGCAAGGCCGAGGCCTGGTCAACATGATGAGCCGGATGTCAGCCCGCACGCTTGGGGCCCGTTGGGAGATCGCGCGCCACGCTGCACACTGATCATCTTCGTCAATGATGCCTCCGGACGACTGCCCCGCGCGCTTGGGAAATCCGGTCAGCTGCACTGGCCGACCGCGACGCGAACACAATTGGATCCCCCACTCATCCACTTGCGATTGACGATGGTCGGACGAAGGAATAGCCTGTTTTTTGCACAGGATCGTTCGCGGTCCAAAGGAGCCTGTTCCATGAGAAGCGCCGCTGCTGCCATCGCTCTCGCTTCGTGTTTCGCCGCTCCGGCGAGCGCCAACGAGAGCTTCCTGTTCAAGGTGACCGGTTCCGTCGTGCACTCGGTGGACTGGTGGGAGTGCGAATGCGACATCGGTGAGGAGACGTCTCCCTGGACGGGCTGGATGCAGGTGACGACGAGCGGCGCTTCCGACGGCACCTACACCGGCGACGACCTGCTGGACCTGACGCTGAACACGAACTGGGCCTCCTTCAGCGTCGACGGCAACGGCTTCGGCGACTCGATCCTCAATGCCTGGGTGTCCGTCACGCTGCTGAGCGGCGACGTGGTGTCGATCGACGGCAGCGTGGAATACGGCGTAGGTCCGTACGAACTCGTCAAGTTCGAGTCCGACCGCCTGCGCTATGTATTCGAAGGGGCCCACCACATCGGTCCGTCGGAAGGCACAGCCATCTTCACTGCGATTCCGGAACCCAGCACCTACGCGCTGTTGCTGGCCGGACTCGCGGTCGTGGTCGGTTCGGCGCGGCGGCGCCGCACGACAAGCGAAGAGGTGCCTCGAGTGCACGCGCCCCGCGGCGTGGCGCGCGTTCTGCCAACCCGTGTTGTTCATTGAGTCGATGCGGTGGGTCTCGTGGCCTTTCGCGAAGAGAGGTCGAGGCGGTGTCGACCGAAGGGCTGAGCGATTGCGTCATCGCAAACCGCGGTCGGTTTCTTGTGGAAATCGCCATTGCGCGCCGGAACCGAGACAGCCAAGATTCAATCTCGTGAGTGATGCGAGATGCTTGAATGACCACAGACACGCTGCGGTTCGAGGCTCGATTTGTAGCGGTCACCATCGCAGTGGCCCTGGGATGGATGCGTCAGGCGTGCGCGGCACCGTCGGCCGATACGGCGAGAGACGTGGCCGACATGGACATCGCCGAACTGGTCAACGTGAGGGTGTCCCCCTTCGACGTGTCGACCCAACTGGACAGGGGCTATAGAGCGTCCAATGCGGTCTCCGGCTCGCGTTTCGACGTGCCGATACGGGATCTTCCATTTGCCATCCAGGCCTTTACCCAGTCCTTCATCAAGGACCAGAAGGCGGAGAACATCTTCGACATCGCGCGGTACTCGCCGGGTGTCACCTACCGCAGCAACGACTTCAACGAGGGCAACGCCAACCTCGCCATCCGCGGCTTCGCTGTCAGCTCGACTCCGGGCAACGTTCAGATCCTGCGCGACGGGTTTCACGGCCCCTCGATCTTCGACTTCACCAACATTTCGCGCGTGGAGGTGGTCAAGGGGCCCGCCTCGTTCCTGTACGGCCAGGTGGCGCCCGGCGGCATCGTCAACATCGTCACGAAGAACCCGCAGTCGCAGTTCGCCGCCAGTGCCGACGCCGCCTACGGCTCCTATGGTCAGTACCGTGTAGACGCCGACATCACGGGGCCGGCGTCACGCACGCTTTTCTACCGGGTTGCGGCCTCCCATGACGAGGACATGCACTACTGGAAACCTTACGACACGCACTCCCGGAACATCTCGCCGTCGCTTCTCTGGCAGCCCAGCGATCGTGTGAGCGTGGCGCTCAAGTACGAGAATTTCCACAAGGTCGAAACGCCGCAGCTCATGCAGAAGCCCGGCTACAGCCCACAGGCCGGCGTGGTACCCAGTGCGTCCGATCCCAACCTCTCGGGCGTCAGCGTGCCCAGTCTGCCCGACGACTGGAACAGCATGTCGCACTCCGACTATCGGCGCAGCGACACCAACAACCTGAGCACCTGGATCGACTTCAAGGCCAACGACCATTGGAATCTGCGCACCAGCTACTCTCATCTGAAATACCGGGTCGATGCGCTGTTCTCCGGCAATCTCGGCATGGCGAACAACACGACCCTGCTGCAGGGGCGCCGCGTCAGGCGAACCGATTACACGAACCTGGGCAGCACCTACGAGATGCAAGCCGTCGGCAAGTACGCCCTCGGCGGTGCCAGCCTGCGGCTGCTCGTCGGCGCGCAGTATGTCGATCGCAGGTTCGAAAACGAAGCTGCTCAGGCGCCCAACGACCCGGCGCTTGGCAGCAACCCCACCGCGTCGCCGTTGCCGCTTTGGGACTTGAGCGACCCTGCCACCTGGAATCGCGACGTCACGATTCCCCTTTCGGGCCTGACCGCCAGTGTGGTGGATCAGACCACCCGATTCAGGGACCGCTCCATCTACGGCGGAACCACGTTCGGGCTTTTCGACGAGCAGTTGCTGCTGCTCGCCGGCTGGCGCAAGACGTCGACGACAAGCCAGCTCACCGACAACCTGAATGGTCAGTCGCAAGCCGCAATCGCTGCCAGTGCGGTCACGCCGCAATACGGCGTCCTCTATCGGCTCACGCCGAGTGTGTCGCTGTTCGCCTCCTATGCCGAGTCGTTCGTTCCCGGGTCGCAGATTCTCAACAATCCCGATGGAACCACTTCTCCCGCCAAGCCCACCGAAGGGAACGGCTACGACATCGGCATCAAGGCCGATCTGTTCGAGGGCCGCGCTTCGGGCACTCTGACGTTCTTCGACATCCGCAATAAAAACATCGTCAGCGATCTGACCTTTCTGGATCCACTCACCGGCGTGCAGAGGTTCTACAACGTCCAGAGCGGCGAACAGCGTTCCCGTGGTGTCGAATTCGACGCCACCATCACGCCGAGCGACAGCTGGCAGGTCTATGTCTCCTACAGCTACATGTCGGCCCGCATCGCCGAATTCAGCGGCAACGACGCTGCCGTCCTCGCGCAAGACCCGTCCACACTCGATGCTGCGGGCCGAGCCAACTACAAGAATGTGAACCTGCTTCACAATGCGCCGTTGCAGATGAGCGCACCCCATCTCGCAAACCTGTGGACGCGCTACAACTTCACGCAGAACGGACTTCGGGGCGCCTACGTCGGCGGTGGATTCAACATGGTCCGCGACCAGGCCATCCTGCCTGACGGACCGCCGTCGTCCCATCAGACCTACACGCTCGTCAATGCACTCGTTGGGTATTCCTGGACGGCCGGTGGGCGACGCATGGGTGTGGAACTCATGGGCAAGAACCTCACCGACGAACGCTACCGCCCGTCGCAGAGCACGCGTGCGCGACCGCGTGAGTTCATGTTCACCGTCAAGGCCAGCCTGTGAACCGATCGACCCGGAAACTCGCGCTGCGATTGCGGGGTGTGACCAGGCGAAGCAGAATCGCTTGTCTTGTCGCGCTGCTGCACTTGCCCGGCTTGACCGCAGGACAAGACCCGGTGACCTCGAGTCCGAATCAGGTCGAAGCCGCGTTCCTGCGGAACTTTGCGCGTTACGTCACATGGCCTGCGCAGGCATTTGCCAATGACCGTGCGCCTTGGCACATCTGCCTTCTCGGCGGCGAGCGTTTCGACGACATCCTGGAGCAAACCCTCCAAGGTCGCGTGGAACAGGGTCGTGCATTCAAGATCTTCCGCGCGCAGACGACGGATCAGTTGCCGTCCTGCCATATCGTCTTCGTCGGGTATGAAGACGCGGCCAAACGTCGGGCAGCCCTTGAGGAGTTCAAGGGCCGGCCCGTGCTCACCGTGGGCGACGCACCCGAGTTCCTGGAGGAGGGCGGCATCATTCGTTTCCAGGTCAGGCAGCACGTGGAGATGAGCATCAACCTCGACGAGGCCCGTGCCATATCGCTGTCGGTGCCCACCAAGATGCTCGAAGTCTCCCGCGAGGTGGTGGAGGCGCGAGCGAACTGTCGGCGCAGTTGCACGAAACCGTCGCGCCCGGGTTCGAGGTGTTTTCGGCCCGCCCGCGGCGCGGTCTGCTGGAGGAGGGCGAGTGGACCTTCATCCGAAAGGACGGGACGCGCGTGCCGGTGCATCTGTCGGTGTCCGCGCTTCAGGTCGAGCGCGGTGAGATCACAGGCTTCGTGGGGCTCACCTACGACCTGACCGAGCGCAAGCAGGCAGAAGAGGAGCTCCGGCGCCACAAGGATCAGCTCGAAGAAGCGGTTCGGCAGCGCACGGCGGAACTGCTGCTGGCACGCGATGCGGCGGACGCAGCGAATCAGGCCAAGAGCGCTTTCCTGACCAACATGAGCCACGAGATTCGCACGCCGCTCAACGGAATCCTCGGGTTTGCTCAGATCCTTCAGCGCGACAAGCCCCTGACGGAGCGGCAAGCTCGCGGGCTGAAGATCATCGACGAGAGCGGACAGCACTTGCTGACGCTGATCAACGACATCCTCGATCTGGCGCGCATCGACGCTGCCAAGCTGGAGCTGTACGCCTCGCCCGTCAACCTGCCGGGGTTTCTGCAGGTGGTGTGCGACATCGTTCGCATCAAGGCTGAAGAGAAGGGCCTGTTGTTTGTCTATGAAGCGGGCATCGACCTGCCCGCCACCGTGAGCGTCGACGAGAAGCGCTTGCGACAGGCGCTGCTCAATCTCCTGTCGAATGCCATCAAGTTCACCGACTCGGGACAAGTGCGAATGAACGTGACGCGGCTGCCGGGTTCGCCCGTAGGCACTGCTCGCCTGCATTTCGATGTCGAGGACAACGGCATCGGCATGAGCGAAGAGCAATTGGCGAGGCTGTTCACGCCCTTCGAGCAGGTGGCTGAAACCGAGCGGCGTGAAGGCGGCACCGGGCTCGGACTCGCCATCAGCCGGCAACTGATTCGCTTGATGGGTGGAGACATCGTGGTGCACAGCCAACCCGGCGCGGGAAGTGTCTTCTCCTTCGAGATCGCAGTGCCGGTCCTGCCGACCGGCGCCCAGGCGCGTCTCGACTCGATGCCGCCGATCGGGTATGAGGGCGAACGCAAGAAGATTCTCGTGGTCGACGACGTACCCGAGAACCGCACGATGCTGGTCGACACCCTCGCGCCGCTTGGCTTTGAGATGGCCGTTGCCGGCGACGGCCTGGAAGCGCTCGAATCGATTGAACAATTCCGGCCCGATCTGGTGCTGATGGACTTGATGATGCCGGTGATGGATGGCTTTGAGGCGATGCGTCGCTTGCGCTCGGCGCCGGCCACTGCAAAGCTTCCCGTCATTGCCGCGTCGGCCAGCGCCACGCCGGAAATCGAGGCGCGCAGCCGCGATGCGGGCGCCACCGTGAGCCTCGCCAAACCGATCGACCAGAAGGCGCTGTGGAACGCCATCGCGGCCTTGCTGAACCTGACGTGGATCCGCGACACGCCGGCGGCTGCCGCGCCGGCACCGGAGCACACGAACGATGCTGATCTGGTGCCGCCGCCACCCGACGAAATCGCCGTTCTGCGTGGCTTGGCGCGCATGGGCAACATGCGCCTGATCTCCGAACGCGCCGATCACGTGCAGGCCCTCGACCCCCGGTACGCGGCTTTCGCGGCGAGATTGCGCAGCCTGGCCGAAGGTTGCCAGTCGAAAGCCATCATGAACCTGGTCGAGCACTTTGGTTCAACGGCTGGCGGCCGAGCCGGAACACGCGTAGCGAAGACCGAGACTGACCGGCAGCAAGCCGCGTTGCCGGCAGACGGCGAGCATCGGCCTTGATCACGCTGCGTCGTGCGACCCCTTGGGTCGACCCCTTACCGAGCGGCGTCGCGCTCTTCCTGGCAGTCCCGACAGAATGGCGCCGCGGGGTCAGACAGCAACCGATCCAGGCCGATCTCCATACCGCAGTCGCAACACAGGCCATACACGGACCTGTCGACGCGGTCCAGGGCCGCCTGAACGCGGCGCCGGTGCGTTGCAAGTCGCTGCACGGCTGCCTGGGCCATCGCTTGCTGTTGCATGGCATCCATGCGCGACAGGCGACCTACGCTTGTCTGGTCGAGCGACACCGTGGACGCGTTCTGCACAGCGTTCCGCTGCTCGTCCCCCAGCCGATCGAGTTGTTCAAGAAGGACACCGCGAAGGCGCTGAGTCGTTTCAGGGTCAGGCATGGAGGTCTCGATTCTTCGAAGTGAGCAACGGCGATCATGCCGCCGAACGGGTCCGCTTCATCCATCACTGCGTTGCAGGCGGATGGCCCGGGCGGGAGAACACCGCGGCCTGCGTCGGGCAGCCGCGCCAGGGATCGGCGTCGCCGATGCCGCTGAACGTTGACGCGTAGCCGTGGCGCAGCGCCACGCCTGCGGCCCACGCCCGAAAGCGAGCTCGCGGCCACTCGAAGCAGTGCCCCGGCTCGCGCATCTGTCCCGGCGCCATGCCGAACAACACGTTGAACTCCTGGTTCGGGGTCGTGACGATCACCGTCAGAGGGCGCAGGGCATCGAACACCTCGTGTTCCAGGCGCGAGAGCCGGTCCAGCGCGATATGTTCGATGGTCTCCACCATGGCGACGCAGTCCACCGCGGCCAGCTCCGGATGACGGTCGGTGAACGATCCGTGTACCAGCACCACGCGCCGCGAGGCGCACGCATGAGGCAGATCGCGTTCGAGCCGCCCGAGCGAGGGCAGCGATACGTCGACGCCGACGACCCGCTCGATCCGTGCGTCGTCCACCAGGCGCCGCACGAGCAAGCCGTCGCCACATCCCAGGTCGGCCACGCTGCGTGCGCCGGCGGCACGGATCCATCCGCAGACGGCATCCAGCCGCGCCTCGTGCAAAGCCGTGGGTTCACGCGGGAGCGCCTCGTCGAGCCACTTGCAGGGCTCTTGTTCCGTTTGGACCCGCTCGCGGCGCGAGCGAAACCTGTTGTCAGCGCGCGGCATCGCGCTCTTGCCGCTTGGTTTCCAGGTGGTCGAGTCCCTGCGTGAGGCGCCGGCGAAAGCTGCCGATGTCGCGTCGGTCGAGCAAAGTGGGATGCATCGATTGCCCTTTCTCGGTCAAGGTGATGCCGTCGGCCGTTCCGGCCACCTTCAGGTCCATGTCGCCGATGTGGTCCTCGTTGCCGAGGATGTCGGTCAGCACCGCGAAGCGGTCCCCGTCGACGATCAGGCCCATTGCGATGCCCGCCACCCAGTCCTTGAGCATCGGGCGATTGTCGCCAGCCTGCGGAGCGCGCCGCGACATCCGCTGCAGTGCAAGCCGATCGGTCAGAGGCCTGTCCCGGGAATGACGTTACAGTACCGATTCCGTACATCCATGTAGCACGACACATCCATCACACCACGGTGTCCCGACACGGGCCACCTTGCCTCCCCCGCTGAGCACAGGCTCAGCCCAGGCTTGCAACTGATATGACACGCGAGGCCTGCGCATCCGAGGCCGTCGAATCGTCGTTTCCCCGCAGTGGCCGCTTGGCGCGCGTTTTTCAGCGCGGGCCTTGAACTCCTTCGAGAGAGCTGTCCACCCATGCACGCCGACAACACAGACCTTCCATCGCGGATCCACTCGCCCGCGTACGCACTTTCGCTGGTCTGCGCGGCGCTGGCGCTGGCGCTGGGACTGTGGATGTGGCTGCCCTTGCCCGAGGCCGCAGAAGCAGTGTCCGAGGGCTCGATGATCGAGCTGGCGACGGAGGTCCTCTATTTCGTCGCCGCCGTCTCCGTATGGCTGCTGCGGAGACCCGGCCTCGATGTGCGATCCTCCATGGCCCTGTGCGTGGTCCTCGTGGCCTTTGGCGCGAGGGAAATGGACCTGCACAAGCACTGGACCGGCGTGAGCATGCTCAAGCTCAGCTTTTTCTTGGGAGATGCCCCTCTGGAGCAAAAGCTCGTTTCGCTGTTCGTCGTTGCCGTCGTGGCGCTCGCAGCCGCCCATCTGCTTCGAACACATGCGAAACCGACGTTCGTCTCGCTCAGGCGCGGCCACTCCGTCGCGCTGACGGTGGCGATTTTCATCGTCACGTTGCTCGTCGCGAAGACTCTGGATCGGTCGGCCAGCGTCCTGCACGAGGACTTCGGAATCGAACTGGAAGGCAGTGTGATCGTCCTCGTGCAGGCATTCGAAGAAGCGCTCGAACTGGCCCTCCCGATGCTGGTCATGCTCGGGCTGCTACAGCACCGAGCGCAGCGGATTGGTTGGCGCGGCACCGATCAAGGGGCAGGCGCGACGGGCTTTTCAGGGCGCTAGGAAGCGTGGGACTCGGATGAAGATCGATCGTCTCATCGTGGCGACGGCCATCGTGTTGGCGGGGCACTGGTCGCCGGCTCGAGCCGGTGACCTGGCGATCGTCGGCGCGAAGGTCTACGTGGCGCCCGATGCCGCACCGATAGCACGCGCTACGGTGCTGATGCGCGACGGACGCATCGCCGCGGTCGGTGCTGCCGACGAGGTGGCGGTGCCGAGCAGCGCCCGTGTGCTCGATGGCCAGGGCGCCGTGGTCGTGGCGGGCTTCTGGAACAGCCACGTCCACATGCTGGAGCTGCCGCTGAGGGAGGCGGCGAGCCGGCCGGCGGCCGAGCTGAGTCGGGCACTCGAGGCCACGTTCACGCGCTGGGGCTTCACCACCGTGTTCGACATCAGCTCCATACCAGGGAACACGTTCGCGTTGCGGCGCCGTGTCGATGCCGGCGAAGTCTCGGGGCCGACGATCCTCACCACCGATGCGCCGTTCTTCCCGAAGGACGGCACCCCGATCTATGTGCAAGCGCTGTTCCGCCAGATCCACGCGCCGAACATGGAGGTCGCCAGCGTGCCGCAGGCACAGGCGCGCGCACGGCAGCAATTGAGCGACGGCGCCGACGGACTCAAGCTGTTTGCGGGTGCCATCGTCTTGCGCGACGTGCTGCCGATGGACAAGGCCATTGCCAGCGCCATCGTGCAGGCGGCGCACCGCGCAGGCAAGCCGGCATTCGCCCACCCGACCAACATGGAAGGGCTGGAAATCTCCATGGCCAGCGGCGTCGACGTGCTCGCCCATACCACGCCGACCGCCGGCCCATGGTCGCCGGCGTTCGCCGCTCGGCTCGTGGCTGCACGGATGGCCTTGACACCGACGCTCAGCCTTTTCGAGGAAGGGCTGAAGCAGGAAGGCGCGCCGCCCGAAGTCGTGAAGCGCTTTCTCGACACTTCCCAGCAGCAGGTGGCGGCGTTCGTGAAAGCCGGGGGCGAGTTGTTGTTCGGCACCGATGTCGGCTACATCGACGTGACCGACACGCGGCGCGAATACGAGCTGATGGCCGGCGCCGGCCTCGACTGGCGGCAGATCCTCGCCAGCCTCACCACGCACCCCGCGAAGCGCTTCGGGCGCGACGCCCGCAAGGGCCGCATCGCGCCCGGGATGGATGGTGATGTCGTGGTCTTGTACGGCGACCCGGCACGCGATGCCGCGGCGTTCGCCGACGTGAAGTACACGGTCCGTGCCGGCAAGGTGATTTACGAGGCGCCGGTGCGGCCGGTGCGGTGAACGACGGCATCGGGCGTCTTCCGCGACAGGGCTGCCGCACCGCCCACCGCTGCGTCGAGCGCCGCCATCGGTTCGTCAAGGACGAGCCGGCAAGGAGATCCCGCAGCTCGCCGCCGGCCTTAAAGCCCCGGCGCGCGACCCTCGCGCGCCAGCAGGTCGAGCGCGACATCGACGATCATGTCCTCCTGTCCGCCGACCATCTTGCGCCGGCCGAGCTCCACCAGGATGTCCACCGTCTTCAGCTCGTACTTCGTCGCGGCCGCTTCGGCATGGCGCAGGAAGCTCGAGTACACGCCGGCATAGCCCAGCGCGAGCGTCTCGCGGTCCACGCGCACCGGCCGGTCCTGCAACGGGCGCGCGATGTCGTCGGCTGCGTCCATCAGCTTGTAGAGGTCGCAGCCATGCTGCCAGCCCATGCGCTCGGCCGCGGCGATGAACACCTCCAGCGGCGCATTGCCCGCGCCTGCACCCATGCCGGCCAGGCTGGCATCGATGCGGTCGCAGCCTTCCTCGACCGCCGCGATGGAGTTGGCGACGCCGAGGCTCAGGTTGTGGTGCGCGTGGATGCCCGTCTGCGTGCCGGGCTGCAGCATGTCCTTGAAGGCGCGGAAGCGTTCGCGCACGTCGCTCATGGTCAGCGCGCCGCCGGAGTCGACCACGTAGACGCAGCTCGCGCCGTAGCTTTCCATGAGCCGGGCCTGCTCGGCCAGCTTTCGCGGCGTGGTCATGTGGCTCATCATCAGGAAGCCCACCGGGTCCATGCCGAGCCCGCGGGCCACCTCGAGGTGCTGGCGCGAGACGTCGGCCTCGGTGCAGTGGGTCGCCACGCGCACCACGCGCGCGCCGGCGGCGTGCGCGTTGCGCAGGTCGTGGATGGTGCCGATGCCGGGCAGCAGCAGCGTAGCGATCCTGGCTCGCGTCACGCTCTCGGCCGCGGCGCTGATCCATTCGACATCGCTGTGCGCGCCGAAGCCGTAGTTGAAGCTCGAACCTTCGAGGCCGTCGCCGTGCGCGACCTCGATGCTGTCCACGCCGGCGGCGTCTAGCGCCGATGCGATGGCGCGCACCTGCGCCACGGTGTACCGGTGGCGCACCGCATGGCTGCCGTCGCGCAGCGTCACGTCCGAGATGTAGAGCTTTTTTGCACCGCTCATGCGACCTCCGCTTTGATGCCGCGCGCGATGCCGGCGGCGATGCGTCGCCGAGCCATCATGTCGCCGCAGGCGAGCGCGGCCGAGGTCATGATGTCGAGGTTGCCTGCATACGCGGGCAGGTAGTGCGCCGCCCCCTCGACCTCGAGGTAGACCGACGTCTTGAGCCCGTGCACGCGCCCGAGCCCCGGCACCACCAGCGGGTCGTCCGGCGGGATCAGGTCGAACTGAACCCGCTGCTTGAGCCGGTAGCCGCTCACGTAGGACTGTACCCGCTCGACCATCTCGGCGATGCTGCGCTGCACGCGCAGCGGAGGCACCTGCTCCGACAGCACGAACACGGTGTCGCGCATCATCAGCGGCGGATCGGCCGGGTTGAGGATGATGATCGCCTTGCCGCGCTCGGCGCCGCCCAGCTTCTCGATCGCGCTGCGCGTGGTCTCGGTGAACTCGTCGATGTTCGCCCGCGTGCCCGGCCCGGCGGACTTGCTCGAGATGGAGGCGACGATCTCCGCGTAGTGAACCTTGGCGACCTGCGACACCGCCGCCACGATCGGGATCGTGGCCTGGCCGCCGCAAGTCACCATGTTCATGTTGCCGGCGTTCTCGGCCTCGAGGTTGATCGCCGGGATCACGTAGGGGCCGATCGCCGCCGGCGTGAGGTCGATCACCTGCACGCCGTGGCGCCGCAGCAGTTCGTCGTGGCGGCGATGCGCGCCGGCCGACGTGGCGTCGAACACAATGTCGATCTTGTCGAATACGTCAAGCTTCAGCAGCCCCTCGATGCCGTCGGACGTGGTGGCGATGCCCATGCGCCCGGCGCGAGCCAGGCCGTCCGACGACGCGTCGACGCCCACCATGGCGCCCATCTCGAGGTGCTTTGCGTGGCGCAACACCTTGATCATCAGGTCCGTGCCGATGTTGCCCGGGCCGATGATCGCGACCTTCACCTTTTCGCTCATGGCAATGTCCTCTTGCTACTGCATCTGGAATGCCGCGCTGCCAAGGCGCTCCATCTCGATCGAGACGGCGTTGCCGGGCCGAATCCACTCGGCCGGCGTCGCGCCGCCGGCCATCACGACCCAGCCCGCCTGCAAAGGCTCGCCCGCCTCGGCGGCCAGCCGCGCCGCGGCCACCAGCGAGCGCAGCGGGTGGCCGAGGATGGCCGCGGTCGAGCCCACCTGCACGGCACGGCCGTCGATGTTCATCGTGAGGCCCAGGTTGCCGAAGTCGTGCCGCGGGTCGCTCCAGGGGCCGATCACGAACCCGCTGGACGAGGCGTTGTCGGCGACCACGTCGGTCAGCGAGAACTTGAAGTCGCGATAGCGCGAGTCGATGATCTCGAGCGCCGGCGCCACCGCCTCCACGCACGCCAGCGCCTCGGCCGCGCTCACGTCGCCCGCCAGCGGCTTGCCCAGCACGAACGCGATCTCCGGCTCCATGCGCGGGTGCACGAAGCGGCCGAAGTCGACGGGCGCGCCTTCCTCGACACGCATGCCGCTGGTGAGGCGACCCCAGATGAGGTCGGAGATGCCCATCTGGAGCATCTTGGCCCGGCTCGTGAAACCCATCTTCACGCCGACGCGGCGCTCGCCGCGCGCCAGCCGCCGCTCGATCGATGCCTTCTGGATCGCGTAGGCGTCGTCCAGTGACAACCGGCCGTCGGGGTCGATCTGCGCGACGGGGCGCGCATCGCGCGCGGCCTCGTCCAGCAATGTCGCGAATTCGCTGATGCGGTTCATCGGGGACCGTCCTGGCTGGGTTCGAACACGGCCTTCACGCTGCCCAGGCCGTTGAAGCGGGCATCGAAGACATCGCCCGGTTGCACCGCCACCATCGGGCCCAGCGCGCCCGAAAGCACCAGGTCGCCGGCGCGCAGCGGGTGCCCGAGCCCCGCCATCGTGCGGGCCAGCCACACCACGGCGTTCAGCGGGTTGCCCAGACACGCAGCGCCGGCGCCCACCGACACCGGCTCGCCGCGCCGGGTGACGATCATGCCGCACAAGCGCAGGTCCAGATCGGCCAGGCGCACCGGCGTGCTGCCCAGCACGTAGGCGCCGGCCGAGGCGTTGTCGGCCACGGTGTCGACGAAGCGAATGTTCCAGCCGGCGATGCGGCTGCCCACGATCTCGATGGCGGGCAGCAGGTGGTCGATGGCCTTGATCACGTCCACGTGTCCCGGCCGCTCCATCGCTAGATCGCGCCCGAGCACGAAAGCGACCTCGGCCTCGACCTTGGGCTGGTGCAGCCCCGCCATCGGCACGGGCTCGGCGTCGCCAAAGCCCATGTCGTCGAACAGCATGCCGAAGTCGGGCTGGTCGACGCCGAGCTGGGCCTGCACGGCACGCGCCGTGAGACCGACCTTGCAGCCCACGACGCGCCGTCCTTCCTGCATGCGGTGCTCGGTGTTCAGCCGCTGGATGGCGTAGGCGCCGGCCGCATCGAGGCCGGGCATGCCGTCCCTCAGCGGGGCGATGAAGTTGCCCGTGCGGGCCGCGTCGCGCAGCGTGCGCGCGGCCTCGACGTGGTGTTGGGAAACGGGAGACATGGGGTTCAGAGAGTGCGGCCGCTGAGGCCCACCTTCGCGTAGATCTCGTTCACGTGCTGCTTCACGCTCTCGGGCGTGGTGTCGTTCTGCGGCATGTGGGCCCAGCCGACCTTGGCGCGCGCGTGAGCGCCGATCACTTCATCCTGGTCGCCGGTGGCGCCGCTGATGCCGTAGGCGCCCACCATCTCGTCGCCTTTGAAGACCGGCGCACAACCGCCCGAGGCGCAGATCTGCCCGTTGCTGAAAATCGACGCGTTCACCAGCATCTGCGGGTTGCGCTCCTTGAACCACTGCTGGATCACGAGCCCGTCGGTGAAGCGTGGGCTCATCGAGCGGAACGCGGCGACGGTGTAGGCCTTCGCGCGCGCCGTGTCGGGGGTGATGAAGCCGGCGTCGTCCATGCGTTCGAGCGCGATCAGGTGGCCCTCGGGGCCGACGATTGCGATGGAGACGGGCACGCCCATGTCCTGCGCCTTCTCGGTGACGGCCTCGATGAATGCGCGGCACTCCGCGGCTCGCAGCTTTGCCATGTCGATGTTCCTTCTTGCTGGTTTGAAATTCAGTCGTGCTTGATGCCGGCGGACCGGATGAGCTTGGTCCACTTGGCCGTCTCGCCGCCCACGTGGCGGGCGAATTCGGCGGCGTCGGTCTTGATGATGTCGATGCCTTGGGCGCCGAAGAGCCCCTGGACCTCGCGTGTGTCCAGCGCGGCGTGGGTCGCGGCGCGGACCTTGGCGGTCACCGCCGGCGGCGTGCCGGCGGGCGCCACGAAGCCACTCGTCGCCAAGGAAAGAGGGCGCGTGGTGATCGCGGCCCCGCTCATGCTGTCGAGCACCTTCCTGCCGCGCATCCTGGCGGGGTTCCGGGCCCTGTATCCGGGAATCCAGCTCGTGCTGCACGACTGCCTGCCCACGCAGGTGCTGCCGCAGGTCAGCGCCGGCATGGCGGACCTGGGCATCGGCAGCTTCCGCCGCGCGGAGAAGGACTTGCAGCGCGTGCTGCTGTTCAAGGAGGCACTGGTCGCGGTGTTCCCGGCGGCGCATCCGTTCAGCTCGATCGGCCGCCTGACCTGGCGCCACCTTGCGCGCGGGCCGGTGCTGGCCCTGCGCCAGGGCAGCATTTTTCGTGACCTCACGGAGAGCGGCTTCGCATCCGCCGGCGTGCCGCTGGAGCCGGCGTTCGAGGCCGATTACGCCGGATCGCTGATCGGCCTGGTGGACGCGGGCCTCGGCGTCGCCGTGCTGCCTGCCATGGCCACCACGCTCACCGACATGTCTCGCATCCGGTGGAAGCGCCTGGAAGAACCGGTCGTGGAGCGCGAAGTGCTGATGGTCCACCGGACCGGCACGTCGCTGTCTCCGGCAGCCCAGGCCTTTGCCGACTTCCTCACGACGCAGGAGCCTCACACGCCCACCGGCAGGCGTCGCGTGGGAGGGGCGCGCCCACGTGTCGCCCGCACGGATGCATGAGCTGCGCCAATGAATTGATCAGTTCAAATCGTTGGACGAGTGAAATGAAGGGCAACTCGCACATGCTGATGCAAGACAAGAACAACCTGCAGGTGGCCGACTACGTGCTCGACTGGCTGGACAAGAGCGTGAAGTGAACTCTTGGCTGCAGCCGCGTCAGTTCACAGTGCGGCCGTCAGGCGCCCGTGCCATCGGAATTCACGGGCACCTTGACGTTGAAATCGACGACACGCTTGACCGGGATGAGCATCTTCATGGCTGCGTGCCTCACGGTGCGGTGTAGGCCGTCTTCACGGTGGTGAAGAACTCGGCGGCGTGGCGGCCCTGCTCGCGCGGGCCGTAGCTCGACGCCTTGCGGCCTCCGAAAGGAACGACCAGCGATTCCATGCGCTCGCGCAATGCGTCCACGAAGGCCGCCAGGATGCGTTTGTGCACGATCAGTCGGCTCGAGGCCGTGCAGCGCTGCCCCGTGGAATGGAAAGAGCCTTGCAGCGCGCAGTCGGCCGCCACCGCGAGGTCGGCGTCGTCCAGCACCACGAGCGGGTTCTTGCCGCCCATCTCAAGCTGCAGCTTGGCGCGGCGCGGTGCCGCGGCTGCGATCACGCGCGAGCCGGTATCGGCCGAGCCGGTGAAACTGATGGCATCCACTCCCACGTGGTCGATGAACGTCTGCCCCACGACGCTGCCGCGCCCCATCACGAGGTTGAACGCGCCCGGCGGGAAGCCCGCGCGGCTGATGATCTCCGCCAGCGCCCAGGCCGAGCCCGGCACGAGGTCGGCGGGCTTGAAAACCACGCAGTTTCCGAACGCAAGCGCGGGCGCGATCTTCCAGGCCGGTATGGCGATCGGGAAGTTCCACAGCGTGAGTTGTGATGCATTTCGATCATGTTGTGCGATGAAGTCATTTCGTAGTCTCGACAGATCGAGCGTCGAGGCGAAATCTAGCTGCTGGAGCCAAGCAGGACAAACGATGAATTTTGCACGCACTTGTGCCAAGAACTCATTCAATCGCCTCGCTGCGGCACTGTGCATGGAATCATTGTGGGATGGGTTTGCCCTGATGGCACTCGGCGCCAGGGTCTCTAAAGTATGCACAAACAAGGTTATGTGCATTAAAGGAGATCAGCGATGGCACTCATGAAGGCGGCACGCCTGCACAAGGTCGGCGACACGATGAAGATCGAGCAGTTGCCCGTTCCCGAGCCCGGCCCGAACGACGTGCTGCTGCGCGTTCGCGCCTGCGGCATCGTGCCCAACCTCGGCAACATCCTCAGCAACTGGACCACCTGGTTTCCCGAGCTGCCGCTTCCGCCGCTGCCGGCCATCTTCGGTCTCGACCCGGCGGGCGAGATCGTCCAGGTCGGCTCGCATGTGCACACCTGGCAGGCGGGAGACCGCGTGTACGTGAACCCGGGGCTGTATTGCGGCGGTTGCCGCGCCTGCCGCGGCGGCGACCTGATCAATTGCACGCACTACGCGTTCCGGGGCTACTTCGGCTTCTCGCAGAACGCGCTGAAGCTGTACGAGAACTACCCGGGCGGCGGCCTGGCCGAGTACATGGTGGCCCCGCAGTACGCGCTGGTGAAGCTGCCGGACAACGTCACGTTCGAGCAGGCGGCGCGCTTCGGCTACCTCGGCACGATGTACTCGGCCATGCGCAAGGCCGGTGTGGGTCCTGGCAAGAGCCTGCTCGTCAACGGCATCAGCGGCACGCTCGGCATCGGCGGCGCGCTTTTCGGCCTGGCGATGGGCGTGACGAAGATCCTGGGCACGGGGCGCGACAAGAAGCTCCTCGAGCGCGTGAAGGCGCTCGCACCCGACCGCATCGAAGTCTTCTCGACCACGGACAAGGAGCCGCTGGACGGGTGGGTCAGGCAGCGCACCGGCGGCTTGGGCGTGGACGCGTTCATCGACGCGCTGGGCCCCGGCGCGCAGCACGAGACGATGCAGCAGGGCGTGCGTGCTCTCAAGCGGGGCGGCCGGGCCTTCAACATCGGCGCGATCATGGGAATGGTGGGCATGGACCTGCACACGATGATGGACGACCAGCAGAGCATCGCGGGCTCGGCCTGGTTTACCGCCGCCGAGGGCCAGGACATGGCCGACATGGCCGAAGCCGGCACGCTGGACCTGTCGGTCTTCGAGCATGTGTGCAGCCCGCTCGACAAGGTCAACGAAGCCATCTCCGGCATCGCCCAGCGCAACGGCGGCTTCAGCAACTTCGTGATCAATCCCTGAACGAGGAGAGGACGATGAAGGTCAGACGGGTCGTCACGGGCATCGGGCCCGAGGGGCGCTGCGGCGTCGTCTCGGACGCGCCGGCGCCGCGCAGCGCAGAGTTCACCACGGTCGCGGGGTTCGCTTCGGCGCTGATCTGGTCCACCCCGAAAGACGCGACGGTGGGGAAGGGCGCGCCGCAGGACGATTCCCCGCTAGTGTCCTTCGTGCCCGGCGCCGGCGAAACGCGGCTGATGATGGTCACCTTTCCTCCCGACTCGGTGATGATGCGGCCCGACTTCGACGGCGCAGCCTTCGGTGCCGAGTTCGCCCGGAACGTGCCGGGCCTGGCCGAGACCTTCGAGGTCGATCACCCGGGCATGCACACCACGGACAGCATCGACTACGACGTCGTGCTCGACGGCGAGATCGTGCTGGAGCTCGACGACGGCAACGAAGTGACGCTGAGACGGAACGACGTGGTCGTTCAATGCGGCACGCGGCACGCCTGGCGCAACAAGACGGACAAGCCGGCAACGATGCTGTTCGTGCTGATTGGCGCGCACCGGCCGCGTTGATCGTGGTGCGCCGGCATCGGTTTGCCGTTTTGCGTTTTGTGCATAGAATGGCGATACCGCAGAAGAGGTCGACCATGCCTGAATACGCTCCGCCCCTTGTCGAACAGGCCTTTCATCGGCTGCGCCGCGACGTGCTCAGCGGCAACTTCGCCGCCGATGCGAAGCTGAAGGTCGAGGAATTGCAGACCACCTACGGCTTCTCGAGCAGCCCGCTGCGCGAGGCGCTGAGCCGCCTGTCCCAGGAAGGGCTGGTGCGGGCCGACGAACGGCGCGGCTTTCGCGTCGCGCCGCTGTCGCCAGACGACCTGAACGACATCACCCGCATGCGGTTGATGCTCGACGTGCCGGCGCTGCAGGAAGCGATCGAGCATGGCGACGATGCCTGGGAGGCCGCGATCGTGGCCGCCTTCTATCGGCTGGAGAAAGTGGAGTCGCGCCTGCCCGACGGTCCGGTGATCCTGGACGAGGAGTGGAGCGCGCTGCATCGCGATTTTCACGCCGCCTTGCTGGCCGCCTGCCCGTCGCCTCGGCAGCTCGCATGGAGCGCCAGCCTGTTCGACCAGGCCGAACGCTACCGTCGCTTTTCCGCGCGTTTTCGCCAGACGGCCCGCCGCAAGTCGAACGAACACAAGAAGCTGATGGACGCGACGCTGCGGCGCGATGTCGATACGGCCAGCGTGCTGCTGGCCAACCACATCCGTGGCACTTTGCGCAATGTCGAGGCGGCGTATGAAGCGATGCGGGTGAGCGGCCACGCCTGACGGCGCCAGGGCTGCCTGAGTCTCCTGCTCAGGCAGCCGGGGCGTGCGAACGCCGGTTGCGTTCGACCAGCTCGATCAGCGCGCGCATCTGGTCGCCGATGAAGCGGCGCGTGGTGTCGTCCACCAGCCGCCCCGCATCGTCGAACTTCGTCGCCGCGTGGCCGATGAAGATTTCCGGCTTCTGCAGCACATCGGCTTCCAGGAATTGCAGCACGCGGCGCAGGTCGTACTGCATGCGCGCAGTGCCCAGCGGGCCGGTGGCGGCGCCCATCAGAGCGACCGGCTTGCCCTTGAACGGCGGGTCGGGCAGGCGCGACAACCAGTCGAGCGCGTTCTTCAGTCCGCCGGGGATGCTGAAGTTGTACTCGGGGCTCGCGATCAGCACCGCGTCGCAGGCGCGCACCGCCTCGGCCAGCGCCGGCACCGCGGGCGGCCAACCCTGCGACTGGTCGTCGGCGTTGTAGATCGGAATGCCGAGCAGCGAGCCGAGCTGCAACGTGGTGCCGGCGGGCATTTGCTCCGCGGCCGCGTTCAGGGCCGAGCGGTTGTACGAGCGTGCGCGCAAGCTGCCGCACAGGGCGAGCACGCGGCGCGGCGTCGATGCGGCCGGCTGCGAAGGATCAGGTTTCATCGCGTTCCGCCTTCATGCGAGGGCTGCGCGCAGCCGTGCCAGCAAGGCGAGCGCCTCGTCCAAGGTGGACGCGGTGCCGTACACGCAATGATCGGGCCGCACGACGGCGAACCGGCGATCCAGCTTGGACAGCCACGGCGCCAGCACCGGCACATCTTCGACGGCCGGGACGCCACCGACGGCACCGTCCGGCGGCGGCGACAGATCCACCAGAACGCCGGCCAGCGGCTCGAGTGCGCTCAGCAGCGCGCTGCGCTCGGCGGCCGCGAGCGGCTCGAGGGCGACCACGCGCACGCCATGACCGGCCACGTCGTCCAGGCGCACGAAGCGCTCGCCGCCGCGCACCAGCGGCTGCGGCAGGATGGCCCCGGCACCCGGGGTTTCGCGCAAGATCAGGCCGTCGGCCAGGCCCGGGATCAGGTCTTGGCGAAATCGCGTGCTGACGCGGCCGTTCTGCTCGGCCAGCAAGCGAGCGTCGCGCTCGCGCGCACGCTCGGGGTCGCGCTCGCAGATCACGCGGCCCAGCTCCATCGCCACGCGGGTGGTGGACACCACGTGAGGGCGGCGCTCCTGCGCGTAGCTGTCGAGCAGCCGCTCGTGCGAGCGGCCGCGCACCACGCGCTCGAGCTTCCAGGCGAGGTTCAGCGCGTCGCGCATGCCCTGCACCATGCCCTGCGCCATGAACGGCGGCGTCATGTGCGCCGCGTCGCCGGCCAGCAGCATGCGACCGCTGCGCCACTCCCTTGCCACGAGGCCGTGGAATCGGTAGGCGGCGGCGCGCCAGATCTCCGCCTCGCCGGGCACGAGCCATCGCTCGAGCAGCGGCCACAGCTGCTCCGGCGGGTAGTCGGACGAGAGGCTGTCGCCGGGCAGCAGCATGATTTCCCAGCGCCGGTGCCGGCCGACGCCGACGACGTAGGTACACGGACGCGCCGCTTCGCAGTACTGCACCTGCGTCTGCGGCAGCTCGGCCAGCTTCGCCTCCGAGGCGATGACGTCCACCACCAGCCAGGGCTCGTCGAACCCCAGGTCCTCCAGCTCGATGCCCAGGTGCTTGCGCACCGGGCTCGAGCCGCCGTCGCAGGCGACCAGCCATGGCGCGACGAAGCGCGTGGGTTCGGCATCGCCGGGGAGCACCACGTCGGCCCACGCATGGTCGGCGTCCTGGCCGACTTCGCGCACTTCCGCGCTGGTGGCGACTTGCACGTCGGGCAGCTCTGCCACGCGGGCGCGCAGGATGCGCTCGAACGCGGGCTGCTCGAAAACATAGTTCGGCTCCCAGCCGAGGCGGTGCGGCGGCGGCGCGGCATCGAGCCGCTTGATCAGCTGCCCGTCCATGCCACGGTACTCGCTGGGCCGGTACGGCGCGATGTGGGGTGCCAGGCGGTCGGCCACCTGCAGCTCTTGCGCGATGCGCATCGCCTCTTGGTCCAGCCCGGCGGCGCGCGGCATCGGGTACAGATCGGGCAGGCGGTCGAATGCGGCAACGCGCAGGCCGCGCTGCCCAAGCAGCCCGGCCAGCGTGGCGCCGGTGGGGCCGAGGCCCACGATGATGACGTCGGCTTCCTTCACGGTGTGTCCTTCACGGCTCAGCGAGCGCCGAAGGTCGCGCTGCGCCACGCGTCGACCGGCTGGAACGTGGGGTCGGCGCGGCAGATGCGCTCGGTCTCGGCCCAGATCTCGTCGTCGGGCCGTTCCAGGTCCAGGGGGTCGCCGTGCGGCTGGGTGACGTACCAGGGCGTGTCCAGGTACACCTCGACGGTGTTGTCCTCGGGGTCGCTGAAGTAGATGCTCAGCGCGTTGCCATGGTTCAGCCCGCGCATCTGGGTGGCGCCGTGGGCCAGCGCGCGGCGGCGCGCCTCGCGCAACTGGTCGAGCGAGATGACCTTGAACGACAGCTGCATCACCGTGCTCGTGCTGCCGGGCGCGCGGCCCGAGGCCAGTGCGAGCTGGTGATGCTGCTCGGGGCTGCTGCTCAGGAACACCAGCTTCATCGGGAAGGTGATGCCCTGGCCGCGGTCGGTTTCGACGAGACCGAAGACTTCGCCGTAAAACACCGCCAGGCGATCCACGTCGTGACAGAAAACGCCGAGGTGCGCCAGGCGCGGGGCGAACGGGGTGGGGAAATCCGACATGCTGTCTCCGATGCTGAGTCGATGTGCCGTGGCGGTCAACGCTGACCGTCGTGCACCGACACCTGGTCCCGGGTCAGACCTCCCAGGCGCGCGTGAATGCGCCCGCCGTCGGCCATCACCAGCGCGAACAGGATCTCGTCGGGCCGCGGTGCATCCTGGATGCCGACCTCGACGCTGTTGAAGTGGCTGCGCACGTAGGCGGCATGGATGTAGTGCAGCGGCACCATCAGCCGGTAGCCCGTGTGTGCCACGGCTTTCGCGGACGGCACGATCGCCTTGGGCTCGCCCAGCACCTGGCGCATCGCCCAGCCGCCGGCTTCATGCCACACCGCGCCATGCTCGAGCTCGCCGCTGGTGCCGACGATGGCAGCCTTGCTGTAGGCCTCCACCTGGCCGGCACCCCCGAGCGCGTCCACCAGTTCCTCGGCCAGCTGCGTGCCCAGGTCGCGCAGCTCGGCCATGAAGGGCAGCAGGTCCGGCTCGTAGCGGCCGGCGTAGGGATTGCGCACGACCGCACAGGCGGCAGCCATGCGCAGCGGCTTCGCCGGCCGCGGGCCGCCCTCGTGATACACGGTCTCGACGGTCAAGCTGCGCTTGCGGATGTCAATAAGGCTCACGGTGAGGTCCTCACAGTTTCGGGATGCCGGCGTCGCGGGCCACTTGGGTCCACTTGCGCAGCTCGGCCGCCACCAGCGCAGCCATTTCCTGCGGGGAGCTGGCCTGGGCCTCGCCGCCCATCTGGCGCAGGCGCTCGCGCACCTCGGGGGACAGCAACGCGCGACGGGTCTCGTCGTTCAGGCGCTGCACCACGGCCTGGGGAGCGCCGGCGGGCAGCATCCAGCCGGCCCAGGAGCGCACGTCGTAGCCGGGCACGCCCTGCTGCGCGACGGTGGGCACCTCCGGCATGCCGAGCCAGCGGTGCGCGCCGGTGACGGCCAGCGCGCGCAGCTTTCCGGCTCGCACGTGCTGCTCGACCGCCGTGGCCGGCGCGATGATGAACGGCACCTCGCCGCCGAGCACCGCGGTGGTGGACATCGCGTCGCCGCGATAGGGCACGTGCAGCAGCTTCAACCCCGCCATCTTCGCCAGCAGCTCGCCCGCCAGGTGGTGCGTGGTGCCCATGCCGGCGCTGCCCCAGGCCAGCCCGTCGGCTGCCGAGCGGCCGGCCGCCAACAGGTCGGGCAGGCTGCGCCAGGGCGAATCGGCCCGCACGACGACGAGGAACGGAAAGAACGTGATCGTGGACACCGGCTGGAAGCTGGCCACCGTGTCGTAGGGCAGCTTGCTTTGCAGCGCGCCGGCCACTGCGTGGCCGCCGGTGGCGAGCAGCAGGGTATATCCGTCGGGCGCAGCGCGTGCCGTCTCGGCCGAGGCCTTGGTGCCGCCGGCACCGGCCAGCGCCTCCACGACGAGTGGCTGGCCCAGCGCCTTCGCCATCTCGGTCCCGACGACGCGGGCGATTGCATCGGCATTGCCGCCGACGGCAAAGCCTTGCAGCGCGCGGATCGGGCGGCTGGGGTACGTCTGCCCGAGGGCTGCCGGCACGGCGAGCGTCAAGCCCAGTGCGACTGCCAACGTCCACACGGCAGGGCGGCGCAGAGGTCGGACGGGCCGGTCCATCACGCTTGCTCCACGATCTGGTTGCGCAGCACGCCGATGGCTTCGATCTCGACTTCGACGATGTCGCCCGGCTTCATGTACTGCGGCGGCTTGCGGCCGAAGCCGACGCCCGACGGCGTGCCGGTGACGATCACGTCGCCCGGCGACAGCGTGAAGATCGTCGACGCATAGTTGATCAGGCGCGGGATCGAAAAGATCAGGTGGCCGGTGTCACTCGACTGCACGGTCTCGCCGTTCAGCCGCGTCTGCAGCTTGAGCCTGCGGCCGGGCTCGATCTCGTCGGCGGTCACCATCCACGGGCCGAAGGGGCCGGTGTTCTCGAAGTTCTTGCCGGAGGCGATCTGCTTGGCGTGGAACTGCCACTCGCGCACGCTCACGTCGTTGTAGGCGCTGTAGCCGGCGATGTGCTTCCAGGCATCGGCCTCGGCGATGTCGCGGCCGCCGGTGCCGATGATGACTGCGAGCTCGCCCTCCCAATCGAGCGTGTCGGACACGCGCGGCCGCACCACCGGCTGGTCGTGGCCGACCTGCGAGCGCCACACCCGCAGGAAGATCGGCGGGAAGTCCGACAACTCGCGCTGCAAGCCGGAGGCGATCGCCTCGTTGTGGTGGTCCAGGTAGTTGCGCACCGCGCAGACGATTTTCTCCGGCTGCGTGATGACCGGCAGGTATTCGATCTCGGCCAGCTTCGCGTCGACCGGCCGGTCCCGCACATGGTCGGCAGCGTCGCGGTAGCCGCCGCAGGCGATGTAGTCGCGCAGCGTGGCTACGCCATCGCGCCAGTTCGAGAGGTCGACCACACCGTCACCGACCACGGCACCGAAGGCCTCGCGGCCCGCGCTTCGATACGAAAGCAGTTTCATGGGTTCTTCTCCAAAGTTGAGATCCGAGCAGCACCGCTCATGTTCGTCAGAGTATAGGCACAAAAACGGTTTTGTGCATAAAAAAGCATACGCGTCCTGGCCGTGCGCTTGACCCTCTTACGGGTGAAGCACGAGCTTTCCGAGCGTGCCGCCGCTGTCCAGCAGCTCATGCACCCGGCGGGCGTCGTCGAGCTTGAAACAGGTGGCCTTCGGTGCACGCACCCTTGCCGACGCCATCAGGCGGATGGCCTCTTCCATCAGGCCTCGGCGCTGCACCGCGTCGGCGTCCAGGGCGTGGATGGAGAACGTCCGGATGGCGAGACTGCGGCCCAGCAGCTGGCGCATTTCGCCGAAGACGTCGCCCTCGGGCGGGCCGCCGAGAATGTTGTAGGACACCGCCATGCCGGACGGCGCCAGTGCGCGCAAGCACGCGATGAACAAGGCGCCGCCGATGTGGTCGAACGCCAGGTCCACGCCACGCCCGCCGGTCAGCCGCAGGACCTCGACCGTCAGCGTGCGAGGGTCCCCACCGATCACATCGTGCGCGCCGTTCTCCAGTGCGAATGCGCGCTTGGCGTCCGTCGAGGCGGTTCCTATCACGCGCAGGCCGCGGGCTCGCGCGATCTGGACCAGCGCGGTGGCGACGCCACCGGCCGCGCCAGGCACAAGGATGCACTGCGCCGGCAGGTGGCCATTGCTGGCGAGGAGCGCGAGCGCGAGCTGGAAGTTGCCGAGGCTGACCGCGTCGTCGAAACCGATCGACGGCGGCAGAACGAAGGGCGCGCTCTCCGGCACGCAGACGGCTTCGGCGTAGCAGCCGCCCCGGTACGGCAGCTCGCGGGCGCTCACCAGGACGCGGTCGCCGACCTGCAACCGCGTGACGCCGTCGCCGACGGCATCGACGACCCCGGCCAGCTCGTTGCCCGGAACCGCGGGCAGCGGCGGCATCCACTTGTAGGTCCCGTTGCGGATCAGCACGTCAGGGCCGCCCGCGCCGATGGCGCGAGCGCTGACCCGGACGTGGCCGGCTCCGGGCTCCGGCAGCGGCCGGTCGACCAATTCCAGAACTTCGGGCCCGCCGGGTGCTTGCAGTTGAATGGTTTTCATGAACGTACCTGCAGTCGAGGATGGATGAATGCGGCCGGCCGGTCACGCGCGGCCGAGGTAGGCCTGCTGCACCGACAGGTCCTGCTGCAGCGCCTGAGCGCTGCCTTCGCCGACCACGCGGCCGGTGGCGAGTACGTAGCCTCGGTCGGCGATGCGCAGGCTGGCGTGGGCGTTCTGCTCCGCGAGCAGGATGCCGACGCCCAGGGATTTCACCTGCTTCACGGCCTGAAACAGCTCCTGTGCCATCAGCGGGCTCAGGCCGAGCGTGGGCTCGTCCAGCAGCAGCATGCGCGGCTCGGACATCAGTGCGCGCGCCAGCGCCACCATCTGCTGCTCGCCGCCGCTCATCGTGCCGACCGCCTGCTTCAGCCGCTCGGCCAGGCGCGGGAACAGGACCAGCGCCCGGTCGAGATTGCGCCGTTCACCGCTGCGCGCCCGCGACGGCCACGCGCCGAGCAGCAGGTTTTCCTTGACGCTCAGGTCGGCGAAGAGGCCGCGACCTTCGGGCACGAGGGCGATGCCCGCATCGACCAGCCCGTGCGGCGGCAGCGCGAGCAGGTCCTGCCCGTCGAGCGCGATGCGCGCGCCGGGGCGGGGTTTCATCATGCCGCCCAAGACCCGCAGCAGCGTCGACTTGCCGGCGCCGTTGGCGCCCAGCATCACCACCAGCTCGGCCGGCTGCACCTCCAGGTTCACCGCGTCCAGCGCCCGGTGCTTGCCGTACTCCACCGTGAGTGCAATGACTTCAAGCATGGGCACGCCCCAGGTAGACATCGACCACCGCGGGATCCGAGAGCACCGACGCGGTCGGCCCTTCGGCCAGGCAGGCGCCGGCGCTCATCACCACGCAGCGATCGCACAACGCGCGCACGGCGTCCATCACGTGCTCCACCAGCACAACGGTCAGGCCGCCGGCGCGCAGCGCAGCGATCAGCCCGATGCCTTGCTGAAGCTCCGTCGGGTTGAGGCCGGCGAGCCACTCGTCCAGCAGCAGCAAGCGCGGCCGCAGCGCAAGGGCCCGCGCCAACTCGAGCCGCTTCTGGTCGATGTAGGTCAGCTCGCCGGCCAGCACATGCGCACGCGCGCTCAGGCCGACGCGCTCGAGGTGCTCCGTCGTTTCCTGCGTCGAGCTCGCGCCGAAGGACGGCTCGCGCCGAAAGGCCATGGCCACCTGCACGTTCTCGATGCACGACATGCCCGGCAGCACGCGCACGAGCTGGAAGGTGCGCGCCACGCCGGCGTGCGCGATGCGGTGCGCCGCCAGGCCGTCGATGCGCTTTCCGTCGAGACGGATGCTGCCTACGCCAGCGGCGAGCGCGCCCGAGACGAGGTTCAGCGCCGTGGTCTTGCCGGAGCCGTTGGGTCCCAGCAGGCCCAGCACCTCGCCGGGCCGAACCGTGAAGCTCAAGCCGCTCACGGCGCGCAGGCCGCCGAACGACTTGTGCAGATCCTTCACCTCGAGCAGGGCGTTCATCGGAGCACCTTCGCGCTGCGCACACCGGAGCGGATCTGCCGGCGCGGCCACCGCCACCGCAGTGCAACCACCCCGCCCGGCACGAGGAACACGATGACGAGGAACGTGGCTCCCAGCAGCACCGGGAAGTGGTTGGGAAAGTTCACCGACAGGAACTCGAACAGCGCCATCAGCGGGATCACCCCGGCCAGCGGCCCGAGCCAGTGCGCCGGGCCACCGAGCAAGGCCATGATCAAAACCTGGAACGACACGTTGGCGTTGAACACGATCGCCGGATCGATGTAGGTCCAGCGCGGCGCAATCACCGCGCCCACGAGCGTCATGAAGCCCGCGCTCAGCATGAACAGCAGTACCTTGACGCGGGTGGTGGGAATGCCGAGGTGGCGCCCTGCGGTTTCGTCCTCGCCGATCACGCGCAGAGCCAGCCCCAGGCGCGAGCGGCGGATGAGCCAGCCGGCCGCCAGCGCCAGCGCCAACAGCGCCAGCAGCTGCCAGTAGATGGCGACCTGGGGAATGTCGAGGAACACATAGCGGCCGCTGGTCTTGGTGACGTTCACCTCGTACCAGCCGACGAGCTGCTTGACCAGCTCGGCCAGTCCGAACGTGAAGACGACGAAGTACACCCCGGACAGGCGCAGGGTCGCCAGGCCCACCAGCAGCGCGATCAGCGAGCCGACGCCGAGCGCGGCGACCAGGACCAGCGGCCACGGCAGCAGCTCGCCCAGCACGGCCACCGCGTAGGCGCCGATTCCGTAGAACGCGGTCGTCGCCAGCGAGACGTAGCGGGTGGGTCCGGAGAACATCGCCCAGGCCGTGGCAAGCGTGGCGAACTGCAGCAGGTTGATGCCCAGGCTGAGCAGGTAGTCGTCGCGCAGCACCAGCGGCAGCGCTGCCATCATTGCCACGCCGACAGCGACGGCGAGCGCGGTCTTGTCCATCGTCCAGTTCGTTTGCCCCCTGCGGCGCTGCGCGCCGGTCCCCCCAAGGGGGAGCGAGCGCCTTCGGGGCGGCCGTGCGGCGCTCATCATGTCCCCCTCTTGCTGAAGAGGCCGCGCGGCCGCACGAGCAGAACGAGAAGGAAGATGAGGAAGGTGGCTGCCAGCGTCAGACCGGGATCGATGAACCGCGCCACCCCGGTTTCGACGAAGGCCAGCAACACGGCTGCCGCCAGGCACCCCATCACGTTGCCCACGCCGCCCAGAATGACGATGACCAACGCCTTCATCGTGAAGACGACGCCCTGAGAGGCGCTGAAGGGAAGGAACATGCTGACCAGCGTGCCGGCGCCGACCACCAGTGCGCCGCCCAACGCGAAGGCGAACGCCGCCATCGAGTGCGGGTTGATCCCCACCAGGTGCGCGAAGCGCGGCGCGCTGGCCATCGCGCGCATTGCGGTGCCCCAACGCGTCCAGGCCAGTGTTCCGTACACGACGACGCACAGGCCGGCGGCGACCGCAGCGGCCAGCAGCCGGTTGGCGGCCACCGGCACGCCGCCCAGCTGGACCGGCTGTGCCATGTAGCCGTAGCTGTAGTAGCCGCCGCCGAAGCTCACGAGCACCAGGCCCTCGATCACGAACAGCAGGCCGAAGGTGGCGAGGATGCTGTCGACCTCCAGCGCCGCGGGCGACGCCGCGCGGCGCACCAGCGGCGCGAGCAGTGCCTTGTACAGCGCCCACTGCAGCGCGAAGCCGAGCGGCAGTGCGAGCGCGAAGACCGCAAGCGGGCTCATTCCGAGCGACGTGAACAGCAGGTACACGGCGAACGACGCTGCAATCATGACCTCGCCGTGGGCCAGGTTCATGATGCGTGCGACACCGTACTGAAGGGTGAGGCCGAGCGCGATCAGCGCATAGACGCCACCCAGGGTGAGGGCGCCCACCAGAACTTCAACGACCAACATCGGGTTCCCCGTATCACTGCCAGGCGGGCTTCGGGATGACCGGCGGCTTGACGCCCGCCATGTCATGCGGCGCCACGCCCTGGAAGACGCCGTTCTGCCACTGCCCGACCATGAAGGTGGCGCCGTCGAGGACCTGGTTGTCCAGCCGGATCGTGCCCAGCACGGTGTCGAAACTGCCGGACTTGATCTCCTTGAGCACGGCCTCGCGGTCGATCCTGCCCACGCGTTCGATGGCCTGCTGAAGCACCTGCAGTGACGCGTAGGTCACCGCGCTGGCCCAGTTCTCCGGGTCCTTGCCGTTGGCGGCCTTGAAGCGCGCCAGGTAGTCACGCACGCGCGGCGAATCGCCGTCGATGCCGCCCAGCCCCATCTGCCCTTCGGCGCTCGCGCCGTACTTGGTGCGGAAGAACGGGAACTGTGTGCCCACCCCGGTGAAGAACACCTTGGTGTTCAGGCCGGCCACGCGGGCCTGGTCGGTCAGCAAGACGGTGTCGGGTGGATACGAGTAGGCGATGAACACGTCCGGCGCTTGCGCCTTGATCTCGTTGAGCAGCGGCGACAGGTCCTGCGAACCGGGCGGATAGCTCTTGTCCACCACCAGCTTGAAACCGTGCGACAGCGCCTGCTTGCGCGCCGCGCTGGCGTTCTCGACGCCGAAGCCGTCGGCCACGTGGACCATCGCGATCCGGTCGCCGATCTTGCCGGCCTTGCGCGCGGCCTCCAGCATGTTCATCAGCGCGTCGGCATAGAGCCGGTTGTCGCCGAGCAGGAAGAACAGGTTGGGCCAGCGCTTGGCAAGTTCAGGCGCGCGCTCGGTCTGCACGGTGGTGCCGAGCTGCGGCATGCCGTGCTTGGCGAAGGTGGGCGCTGCCGCGATGTTGGCGCCGGTGCCCGCCGGCGGCAACACGAAGGCGACCTTGTCCTGCGTGATCAGGCGCTCGACAGCGCGAACGGTCTCCTCCGTGCTGGAGCGGTCGTCGTACTCCACTGTCTCGATCGGCACGCGCTTGCCGTGGGCCTTGAGCATCAGCCCGCCGGCCGCGTTGACCTCGTTGACCCACATCGTGTAGTTCGGACGGATCGTGATGTCGGTGAGGGCGGCGTTGGGGCCGCTCTTGGCGAGCGACCAGCCGATGCGCACGCTCTTCGGTGCCTCTTGTGCCAGCGCCGAGCTACAGGCGCACGTCAGCGCGACGGCGGCCAGCGCCTCGCCAATCCAGGGTCGGTTCATCATTGTCTCCGTTCCGTAAGATGCACAAGACTCAGTTTATGCATAAATCTAAGTGCGTGCATAGGGGATTGCCCTGCCAGCGCGAGGCTCTGATGCTTTTGGCATGGTGAATGCCGTGGGAGGGCCTACAAAGCCTGCAAAATGGGGCATGCGCCTCTCCAAATTCATCATCGACAACCTCGACGCCATCCTGGTGGAGTGGGTTGCCTTCGCGCGTGACCAGTTGCCAGCGGCCGCGAACCTGAGCGAGGCTGCGCTGCTCGACCATGGAAGATTGATCCTCGAGGAGATTGCCTTCGACATGCGCCGGCCGCAGGGCGACGATGAGCAGCAGGCCAAGTCGGAAGGCAACAGTGCCAAAGTTTCCGCGTCAAGGGCAGTGCCGTCGCGCAGCCATGCCCGACAGCGGGAGCGGCAGGGATTCGAGGTCGAACAGTTGGTCGCGGAATACCGCGCGCTGCGCGCAACGGTCCTTCGTCTTTGGAGCGCCGCCTCGAGCAGTGTGCAGATCGAGGACCTGGAGGACATGACCCGCTTCAACGAAGCGGTCGACCAAGCCATTGCGGAGTCATTGCAGGTCTTCGTCGCCGAAGTGGACAAGGCGCGCGACCTGTTTCTCGGCATGTTGGGTCACGACCTGCGGGGGCCATTGAGCACGATTGCAAGTTCTGCGACCGTGGAGGTGCGCGCGCGGCCTAACGATTCACGGCAGGCGGCAATCATTCTGCGCAGCGTGGCGCAAATGAAGGCGCTCCTGGACGATTTGGTCGAGTACACCCGGCATCGTCTGGGGTCCGGACTGGCCATCGATCCCGCCACCCTCCACCTCGATCAATTCGCTCGCAACACGTTGGATGAGATCGAGGCGATCAGCAGTGGGCGCGTGCTGGAGTTGGAAGCCGAAGGGAACCTGGAGGGTGAATGGGACGCGCGGCGCTTGCATCAGGCCCTGTCGAATCTCGTCTTCAACGCGCTCAAATATGGCCTCCCGACCGCTCCCATTCGCATCAGTCTGGACGGAACGCGCAAGGATGAAGTGGTCCTTGCGGTCCAGAACACCGGGAATCGCATTCCGCGGGACCTGTTGCCAACGCTCTTTGATCCGCTTGTGCGTGGAGCGGGTGAGGACGAAGGTGCGGACTCGCAGGTGGCGGGTGCCAACTTGGGGCTTGGCCTGTATGTCGTGCGCGAGATTGCCAATGCGCACGGGGGCACGGTTGAAGTGACTTCCGACGATTCGGCAACGTGTTTCGAGCTGCGGTTGCCACGCATCTCTGTGCGCAGAGGCAATCTCGTGCAGTGAATGCTGGCAGTGGCAGAACCAGCGAACGCGGTGCTTCCAGCTCCTGGCGACACACGAACGTGACTTTCCCTCAGGGCTGGGCCGGCCGACTCTAGACACTTCGCCGCACCTGACTGGCGACATTGCTCAGCCGGCGAGGGCAGGCCATGGGTTGTACCGATGAGGCCGTCATACCGTCGAACGCCGGTATCCACTCGCTCGGCTGAAGTTCGTCGCTAGTCAGGTCGGCTGTTGTCTTCTGGATCGACCCCGTGTTTTCTCCGTGTTCTCAGTGTCTCTGTGTCCTCTGTGTTGACAAGAGCTCCACGTGTTGCCACCGCGTGGTCGGCTATTTCGAGGAAGAGGCGGTGCAGAGCTACACCGACTACCTGGCACTGATCGACGCCGGCGTGCATGCCAACGTCGCGGCGCCGGAAATCGCGAAGAACTACTGGAAACTGCCTGCCGGCGCGACGCTGCGCGACGTGGTGCTGGCCGTGCGCGAGGACGAAGCGGGCCACCGCGATGTTAACCACGGCTTTGCCGACGACTTGGCCGGCATCGACCTGCACCTCGCCAGCGGCGAATGCCCGCCCCGGCATCAGTTCGACAGCAATCGCTTCATCCAGTCCAGCAGGACCACAGGCAGGCGCTCGGGCTGCTGAAGCAGCGCGTAGTGATGCGGCCCGAACACCCGCGGCAGGTAGGACGCGGCTTGCCGATCGACGGTGAGGCAGAAGAGCGACAGGCCGGCCTGCCGCGCCTCCAGCACCGCCTGCCGCATGTCCTCGACGCCGTAGCGGCCGTCGTAGTCGTCGCAATCGTTCGGCTTGCCATCCGACAGCAGCAGGAGAAGCCGGTGGCGTGCCGGTTGCGCGGCGAGCAGCCGGTTCGCGTGACGCAGGGCGGCGCCGGCCCGTGTGTAGCGCTCGGGCTCGAGGCCGGCGATGCGGCGCGCCACCTCGTCGCCATGGCGTTCGTCGAAGCGTTTCACGGTGCGCACGACCACCCCGTGCGGACCTTCCCCCGAGAACGCCAGGATGGCGTGGGGGTCGCCCGTGCCATCGAGCGCGACTGACAGCGGCAGCAGCGCCTCGCGCTCCACGTCGATGATGCGGCGCCGCCCGGCGATCCACGCGTCCGTGGAGCCGCTGATGTCCACCAGCACCAGCACGGCAGCATCGCGCCGCGCGAGGCGCGTGCTGCGGTAGAGGCGCTGGGACAGGGAGGCCCCTGCACGCAGGTCGGCACGCGCCTCGATGACGGCCTCGATGTCGATTTCGTCGCCGTCCTCCTGTCGACGCAACACCTCGCGCTGTGCGCGCAGCAACTCGAAGCGTCGCTGGATGGCGTGAAGCAGGCACCGCTGCGCCTGCAACGTGCGCTCCACCCACTCGGCGGGGCCGGCCTGCGCAACCGACTCCCACACCGTGGTCCCCGGATCCAGGTAGGCCTGCGTGCGCCAATTCCACTCGGGGTAGCGAAGGCCGTGCTCAGCGGCCGTCGCGGTGGCGAGGGTCTTCGGGGCGGACGGCGGGAGGTCCTCGGACAGCAGCACCTCGTGCGCCGGTTGCGAGCTGCGCACGAGCCGCGCCTGCGCCAGCTCCGACACGGACTCTGCATGGGCCTCGGCCGCCTGTTGGGCATCGCGGTCGGTGGGACGCTGCTGGCCCATGGGGTCCTCCGCGTGCTCGTGAGGCTGCGCCGTCTGGATCATCCAGGCGCCGGGCTGCGCGTCATCTTCGTCGGCGGCCGATTCGCGCACCGTGGGGCGGCGCGCAAGGCGGGCGCTGCGCACGGGCTGCTCGCCCTCGGGGGCGCTGCCGGCGTCGGCCAGCGCATCGCCCGATGCCTCGCGCGGCGCCCAGTCTCCCGTCCACCAATCCTTGAACAGCGGCTCTGGCCCGGGAGGGGCGGCCCATCGTTCGGTGAGTGCGAGAGCGCGTTCGACCAGCGCTTCGGTCGTGAGTCCCGCCTGCGTTGCGGGCGCGTCGGCACGCTGCGTCCGCAGCCAGGTTTCGAGTGCGCGGCGCTCCCCGGCAAACGAATCGATGCCCGGCCTCTGCCGGAACGCTTCGTCGCGAAGTTGCCGAAGTGCCGGCTGAAGGCCGGGAAGGGCGAGACCCAGCGTGACGCACGCAGCATCGGCTTCCAGCGCGAGGTACACGTCACGCTGCAGCGCGGTGGTCAGTCGATCCAGCACGTGCACATCGCGACAGGCGCCTCGTTGCGCTTGCTGCACAGCCATGGCCCGGTACAGCAGCAAGGCCCGAGGAGGTGCGACACCGGGGAGCTCGCGCGGCAGCCAGATCGCCACGCCATCGGTGCTCGGCACGGCGCAGCGGCGCCAGGGCCTGGACGCACGCCGGAACAGCCGCGTCAAGGTCGTCACCGGGGCCGGCGCCTGGGCCACGCGCAACGGCCAGGCGCGTCCGTGCATGGCGGTGAGCAGCAGGTCCAGGCGCGGCGCCGCGTCGAGGAGAGTCAGCGCGGGTGCGGCATCCGGCACGCGGCGCCGCCGCAGCAGGTCCTGGGCATACGAGGTGGCATGCCGGGCCGCATCGACGATGACGTCTTCCGCTTCTGCCATGTCGGATTGCCTCTCAGACGAAGGTCGCCTCCACCAGGTCTCGCATCGCGCCGACCAGCACCGGATCGTCCGACAGCGGGGCCACCAGGCCGGCCTGGCAGGCGCTGCGCAGTTCGATGCCGGCGGCGGCGAGCCGTGCCGTGGCGACCAGCAGCCGCGTGCTGGGCACCTCGGCCAAGCCGCGGTCCTGCAGGGTCCGCAGTCGCTGCGCCAGCGACACGAGTGCCGTGGCATCGGCGTGGCTTGCGCCGCCTTCGTGCTCGACGATGCGCGCTTCGACCTCGGGCGGCGGAAAGTCGAACTCGAGCGCGACGAAACGCTGCCGCGTGCTCGGTTTCAGGTCTTTCATCATGCGCTGGTAGCCGGGGTTGTACGACACCACCAGCATGAAGCCCGGCGCCGCCTGCAAGGTCTCGCCGGTCTTGTCGATCGACAGCATGCGCCGGTGGTCGGTCAGCGAGTGCAGAACGACGACCGTGTCCTGTCGCGCCTCCACGACTTCGTCGAGGTAGCAGATGGCGCCTTCGCGCGCCGCGCGAGCGAGCGGCCCGTCATGCCACACGGTGCTGTCGTGGTGGATGAGGTAGCGGCCCACGAGGTCGCTGGCCGAGAGGTCGTCATGGCACGCGACGCTCACCAGGGGGCGGCCGAGCCGCCATGCCATGTGCTCGACGAATCGCGTCTTGCCGCAGCCGGTCGGGCCTTTCAGCATGACGGCCAGCTGCCGGGCGTGGCACTGCTCGAAGACCGCCACCTCGTCGCGCTGCGGCAGGTAGAAGGGGCCGCGGGCAGCCGCATCCGCGGTCGCGGCAGGAACAGCGGACATCAGGCCATGCGCGGCCGCGCCCCGAGCTCGGGCTTGCCGCGCGCCACCGGCTCCTCGTCAGCCTCGGGTACGACCTCGAAGCTCGGCCGGAAGCGGAAGAAGTCCCAGATGAATGCGGCCACGCCGGCGCAGAACACGCTGGCCGTGGCGAGCAGCATCAGGAAGTGCACCTGGATCTTCAACTGCGTGTCGAGGTAGCCCAGCCCCAGGATGCGTTCGAGGTACACCTGTCCGATGCCGGCGGTGGCGAACGACAGCGTCATGCCGAACATCCCGGCGAGTTGCAGCCAGAACGCCCAGTAGCCGAGCGGCGAACCCTCTTCGCGCCGGCCCGGCGTGAGGCGCGGCATCGCGTAGCTGATCATCGCCATGACGATCATCGCGTACGCGCCGTAGAACGCGGCGTGCCCGTGCATGGCGGTGATCAGCGTGCCGTGAGTCCACTTGTTCACCGACGGCCAGGTGTGGGCCAGCCCCAGCAGCCCGGCGCCGAACAGCGTGAAGACGGCGCTGCCCAGCGTCCAGTGAAGCGCCAGCGTATTCGGGTGCGCCACGCCCGACCGGCGCATCGCCGTGTAGGCGTACATCGCCATGCCGACCAGCGCCGCGGGCTCCAGCGCGCTGAAGATGCCGCCGATCGGCAGCCAGTAGGCCGGGACGCCGACCCAGTAGTAGTGGTGCGCCGTGCCCAGGATGCCGGCGATGAACACCAGGCCGACGATGACGTACAGCCACTTTTCCATCACCTCGCGGTCGGCACCCGAAAGACGAATCAGCAGATAGGCCAGGAAGCCGCCCTGGATCAACTCCCACACACCCTCCACCCACAGGTGGATGGTCCACCAGCGGTAGAAGATAGCTACCGTGTAGTTCTCGAATTCGAACAGCGCCGGCAGGTACAGGACTGCGGCGCCACCGATGCCCAGCAAGAGAACGCCCTCGGTGGTGGTGAAGCGGCCCGACTTGCGGATCGTCATGCCCACGTTGTAGAGGAACATGAGCATCACGATCACGATCACGATCTTGTGCGGCAGGGGCTGCTCCAGCAGCTTGTTGCCGGTGCCGTAGCGGAAGAGGTAGCCGATGACCGCCGTGACCCCCATCAGCACCCACAGCACGAGCTGGATATAGGCGAGCTTCACGCTGTGCAGCTCGGTGCGCGACTCGTCGGGCACCATCCAGTAGGTCGCGCCCATGAAGCCCGTGAGCACCCACACGATCAGCAGGTTGGTGTGGATGACCTTGGTCACGTCGAAAGGCAGGATGTACAGCAGCGGGTCGGGGCCCAGGTACTTGGTGGCCGACAGGACGCCGAACACGAGTTGCAAGCCGAACAGCACCATGGCGACGGCGAAGTACCAATAGGCGACCGCCTGGGAACGGTATCTCATGGCATGGCTCCCACGCTGCGCGGCTAGTTACTTGAACGACGACAGATAGGCGACGAGCTGGTCGATCTGCTCCGGCTTCAGGTCCTTGACGTAGGTCGCGGGCATGAAGCTCTGGCCGTTGGCGGAGTACATCGCGCCCGGCACGCTGTACGCGCTGGGCTGCTCGATCGACTCTCGGATGTAGCCGGCAACGTCCTTCGCGGAGCCCTTGTAGTCGGGCGAGGCGAGCCGCTGCTGCGCCTGGGTCGCCAGGCCGGCCAGCGACGGGCCCGCCATGTTCACGCCGGGCGCCACCGAATGGCAGGCGGTGCAGGCGGGCGCCACGGAGCGGAACAGCGCCTGGCCGAGGGCGATCGGGTTCTGTTCCTGCGTCACCGGCCTCGCGCCGGGGGGCAGTGACCCACCTTGCTGGCCCTTGGACTGCAACTGCTCGCCGCTGAGGTCGGTGCCGGGGATCGTGGCGCCGGTGACGAGGATGGGCCGTGGCGGCCAGCCCTGGTTGTCGACCTTCGAGATCCAGTCGAGAAAGGAGATCAGGTTGCCGATCTCTGTCTCCGACAGATCCTGCTTCGGCATGAGGCGGCGATGGCGCTTCTCGTCGTAGAACTTGGACGGATCGCGCATGTAGGCCCTGAGGTAAGCCTCGCCGCGGTGCTGTGCGATCTTCGTCAGGTCGGGCGCGTAGTAGGCGCCTTCTCCGAACAGCGTATGGCAGTTCACGCAGTTGTACTTGTGCCACACGTCCTTGCCCGCGGTGACGGCGGGCGTGATGTTCTGCGCGTTGGTCAGCGTGCCGAATTGCCGGTGGCTGTCGATGGTCAGGCCCACAAAGACCAGTGCCGACAGCGCGGTGGCAACAATGGCAAAGAGGCGGGTTTGCCGCTTGTTCATGGCGAGGCGGCTTTCAAACTCAAACGCCGATGCCGGTCCAGTGCGTGATGGAGATGTAGCCCGCGAATAGCAGCGCCACCAGCATCAGCAAGAGGACGACGATTGCCAGCGCCTTCAGCGGGCCGTACAGGGAGTTGAGATCCATGGCCGGTAAGTCTTGTCGTTGTGGCGGGACGTTAGCAATCGGGATGCCTGTGTTCTTGGGTCGTTCGAGCGAGGCAAGTGAACTTCTTGCCGCAAGCGGTTCCAGTGCCGGCACCGCCTGCTGAGTCCTGACACTCTTTCCAAAGCGGCACCGTCCATCAAGGCGCCGGCTCAGCCTGGTTTCCCGTCCAGGCGTGGTCGAGTCAACACGGGCCAATATCCGAGCGCGTAGAGCGCAAACCCTGCCGACCACAGCGACGCCGACGCGACGACAGCATGCATCCACCACGTCGGCTGGACCAGCGGCACGCCGACCCGCACCAGCGCCGCCAGCAGCACGAGCACATAGCAGGCAACATCGACGCTGTCGGCGCGCATCGGCCGCGCCGTGTGGCCCCGCGCGGTGCGCGTCATCATGCCGATGATCAGTCCGCCGATCGCGCCCACGGTCAGCGCATGGGTGGCGAGCGACGGCGCGATCCAGCCGACTTCGGCCGCGGCGCGCAGGGCCAGGTGCAGCGGAATCCAGAAGTAGGCTGCGTGCAGCACCCAGACCAGCGGCGTGCGCAGCGTGCGCCAAGGCTTCCACAGGCTCAGGCGCAGCGCGTGCGCCGCCGCACAGGCCAGGGCCGCGACGACGAGCGCGATACCCTGCAGCTGAAGCAGGTCCACGGCGAGCAGCACCAGCACCGAGCCCAGCGCCGCCTTCTCGACTCGCGCATCGCGCACCGCGCCTGCACCTGGAATGCCGTTGTTCGTGAACATCGGGATCACGCGGCCGCCCATCACCGCCATGATGAACAGCACCACGTCGAGCGCGACCTGCACGCCCAGCCACGCGGGCAGATCCACCACGCCGAGCTGCGACAGGTGGATCCCGAGGTTGGCGGCGCCCATCAGCAGCAGCAGGCCGACGAAGAAGTAGTTGCGCTTGTTGCGCGAGGCCCAGAAGGGGATCGCCAGCGCAACGGCGGCGGCGACCGGGAAGGCCGTGTTGACGACCGCGGCGGCCCAGCCGAACGGCGTGAGCACGAGCACGCGGCCGGCGAGCCACAGCGCGGCCATGGCCGCCAAGGCCGGCCCGGTCGGCGTCGGCCGGTTCGACCAGTTCCCGCCCGCGGTGAAGAGGAATCCGACCACCACCGCAAGCGTGAAGCCGAACAGCATCTCGTGCCCATGCCAGAGCGGCCCCGCAAGATAGGGCGTGCCCAGCCAGCCGGCGAACTGGGCCGCCCACAGCGCAATCGACAGCGCGGCAAACGCGCTGGCCAGGAGGTAGAAAGGGCGGAAGCCCAGCTGCCACAGCGCGAAGCCTGCAGGCGCAGACGCCGGGCGTTCGGGCTCTTCGATCGAAATGAACTGCGTCATCGTGGAGGGGGAATGTTGGTGCGCATCGCCACTTCGCGCAACCGCCAGGCAAGGGCCGACCCGGCGACGGTCAGCACGAACAGAGCCAGTGCGAAGGCATTGAGCGAGGCTCCGATGCTGCGCAGTTCCGCACTCGCGAGGCCGCCCAGCAGCCGCAGCGCCAGCGAACCGTGCAGCAGCGCCAACGGCGCATAGAACCACGGACCGATAAGCAGCTTGACGCGCGCCACGGCGGGCAGGATGACGGGCGCGTGACCCATGATCATGCTGAAGATGAAACCCAGCCCCAGCGCATGCAGCGCGAGGTCCCGTGTCGGCAAACCGAGCGACATGGCGCCCCAGGCGAGTCCCGCGATGCCGAGCCAGACGTAGCCGCACAGCAGGCACACCGCCATGTAGCGGCTCAGGCCGTGCGCCAGGGCCGTGCGGCGTGCGATGTCGAACGTGCCCAGCCAGGCCGCCAGCGCGACCAGGGCCGCGCCATAGGCCAGCCCGCCGACAGCGGGATCGGCGGCACTGAGCGCGGCCGCCACGATCATCACCAACAGCGTGGCATGCAGCGACGGCTGCGCCACCGGATGGCGGCGCATCAGCCGCGTCATCTCCAGCCGCTCTGCCGCCACGGTGAGCACCAGGAACGCGAACCACCAAGGCAGCACGGCGCTTCCTTCCAGGCCCACCGCGAAGACCAGGTTGCCCGTCAGCCAGGCCAGCGCGCCGACCAGCAGCAACACAGTGTGTGCAGCGGCCTGGCGCAACACGACGACCACGTTGACGCCGACGAAAACCAGTCCGGCAAAGACCCACAGCCACGCCGCGATCTCGGCATGGCCGCCCAGCATCAGCGCGCCGGCGAGACCGGACACCGCGGGGGCGACAAGGGCCGAGCGGAGCTTGATCGCGACGGCGCGCTCGATCGCGATGACCGTTCCCAGAAAGCCGCACATCATCAGCGCGGCATGCGCCGCGGCCGCCTGGCCGATGGCCACGCCGCCCGAAGGCGCCGGCCAGACGACCCCGGCGCGACGCAGGCCGCCGACCACCGCAGCCAGCAGCGACACCGC
>DATKCI010000071.1:0-35089 GCA_035513255.1 Piscinibacter sp.
CCTGTGCATCTTCCTGCTCGACACCGGGGCACGGCACACGGAGGTCTCAGGCATCGTGTGGGACCTCATCGACATGGACCGCCGCGAGGTGGACCTGTACCGGGGCAAGGGCGGGCGAGCGTCGACCCTCGCCATGACCGAGCGCCTCCACGCCATGCTGGTGCGTCGCCGGAAGATGACGGGCACCCGCCGTCACGTCTTCCCGGCCGGCGGCGGTCGGCGGGGCGCCTGGTCTGAAGTGGACGCCGCGCGGGGCCATGCAACCAAGGGCATCCAGCGCACCATCGACGCCCTGGGGCTCAACGCGTCCCACATGGTCGCCGCGCTGGGCAAGGTCACCCCGCACACGTTCCGCGACACGTTCGCCTCGCGACTGATCCAGCGCGGCTTCTCCCTGTATGAGGTGCAAGCCCTGCTCGGCCACGCTTCGCCGGCCATGACGCAGAAGTACGCCAAGCTGAAGGTCACCGAGACCTCGGCGCGTGCCTCGGCGGCCCTGGACAAGGTGGCAGGGCAAAGCTACCCGTGGAAGAGGACCCCAGCGCTCGCCGCCACCGCGGCGGGCCTGGTGATCGAAGCGAAGTTACCCGTGGAAGAGGACCCCAGCGCAGACCTGGGTCCCCTCAAAATCCCGCACGGTAGCGGTCCCCTCGCTCATACTGTCACGCTAGACGCATGAGTGAAAAACCCCGGAGAGCCGCATGTTTGCTGGCTGTCCGGGGTTCTATGTTGGTGGGCCCTGAGTGACTCGAACACTCGACCAACGGATTAAGAGTCCGCTGCTCTACCAACTGAGCTAAGAGCCCGATGTCTTTCGACGGTGTCGATGACCTGGATGTTAGGTCGTGTGGTGGGTCGTGCGTGACTCGAACACGCGACCAACGGATTAAAAGTCCGCTGCTCTACCGACTGAGCTAACGACCCAGCAAGCCCATCATTATAGCGTCGTTTTTCGGTCACCTTTCGCCGCGAGCACGGTGTCGATCGCCGCCGCGGCGGCGACCATGCCGAAGGTGGCCGTGACCGTCACGCTGGAGCCGTAGCCGTGGCAGTTCAGGCTGCCGTCGACATCGCAGTCGCCGGCCGGCGCCATCACCGCCTCGCGCGAAAACACGCAGCGCACGCCGATCGCGCCGCTGCGCGCTGCGCCGTGTTCCCGGCGCAGGCGCTGGCGCAATGCGGCGAGCAGCGGGTCGTGCGTCGCCTTCGCCAGATCGTCGACCTCCACGTCCTGCGGCCGGCGTTTGCCGCCGGCTGCGCCGGCCACGATCAACGGCGTGCCGGTGGCCAGCGACCATGCCGCGATCGCCACCTTGGCGTGCACCTGATCGCAGGCGTCGATGACCGCATCAACCGGTTGCGCGAGCAGCGACGGCCAGTTGCTCTCGGCGGCGAATTCGTCGATCGCATGGACCCGACAGCCCGGATGGATGTCGGCGATGCGCTCGCGCAGCGCTTGCACTTTGGCCTGCCCGAGCGTTGCGCCCAGCGCCTGGATCTGGCGGTTGACGTTGGACTCGGACACGTGGTCCATGTCGATCAGCGTCAACTCGGCCACGCCGCTGCGCGCCAGCGCCTCGGCCGCCCAGGAGCCGACGCCGCCCACGCCGACCACCGCCACGCGCGCCGCACGCACACGTGCATAGCCGGCGTCGCCGTAGAGTCGCCGCAGGCCGCCGAAGCGGCGGTCGAGATCGGGGACCTCGTGCACGTCGTTCATGAAGTGGCTCGATCGATGCGCCAGGCCTGCCAGCGCAGCGCGGCCACCGCGCCGCCAATGATGGCGGCCACCGCGATGAAGCTGCCGACGCTCAGCGTGGAAATGCCCGACAGCCCCTGCCCGATCGTGCAGCCGAGCGCCGTCACGCCGCCCACGCCCATCAGCGCGGCGCCAGCCAGGTGAAGTCCGGTGTCGGACGCATCACGAAAGCCCTCGACACGAAAGTCGCGCGACAGCAAGGCCACCGCGGCCGAGCCGGCCACGACGCCCGCGACGGCCACGATGCCGATCGTGAGCAGCTTGGACGTGTCGCTGAAGAACATCAGCCAATCAAGTGCGTAGGCGAGCGGCGCGACGAAGCTCAGAGACTCCATGCGGCGCGAGTTCGTCGCGACGAAGACCTCCTCCAGCGTCGCCGGGTCCTCGTCCAGATGGCCCAAGTGGCCCGACACCCACCACACGGCCACGATGACGGCGCCGATGCCCAGACCGGCCAGCAGCACGTCGGCGCTGCGGCCTTCCGGCCGCCACACCGCCCAGCCGATCAGCGCACTGCCGAGCGCGAGCCCGAGCGCGGCGGCGGCCATCGTCGGGGCGAAGCCGCCGGCCGCCGCGAGCAGCGACGGCAGGTCCTGCCCCGCGGGCAAGGTCACGGCGACCGCATCGACGGTCGCGACACGCGCCACCGCGGTGATGCCCTTCAGCGTCGCGAAGGCAGTGAGGCCGAGCACGATGAAGACCACCAGCGACTTCAGATTGCCGCCGCCCAGACGCACCAGCGTCTTGCTGCCGCATCCGGAGGCCAGCACCATGCCGAAGCCGAACATCGCGCCGCCGACCAGGGCCGACAGCCAGAGGACCCGCGGACCGCCGTACAGGCTCTTGGAGGCATCGACCCAGCCGAGCGCCACCATCGAGTTGAAACCGATGATGGCCACACCCATCGCCATCACCCACATGCGCATGCGGGTCCAGTCGCCGATCAGCACGATGTCCGACACGGCGCCCATCGTGCAGAAGTGCGTGCGCTGCGCGATGGCGCCGAAGACCGCAGCCAAACCGAACGCGGCCCACAGCACCTGCGTGTGCAGCGCCTGAACGAGAGAGTCTTCCATCCGCCGGATTCCGTAGGAAAGCGCCGGGCCGCGGCGCGGGCGCCGCTACTTCAGCGCCGCAAGCCGCTCCCGGCCAGCCTGTGCCGCCTCGGAATTCGGATAGCGCTTCAGCAGTTCGCCGATCGTGCTGCGTGCACCCTTGGCGTCCTTCAGTTCTGCCTGGCAGCTCGCGACCGACAGCAACGCTTCCGGTGCCCGCGCGCTGTCGGGAAAGCTGGCGACAACCGCCCGGAACGACGTGATCGCGTCTTTGTAGGCGCGCTTGCCGTAGTAGGCGTTGCCGAGCCAGAACAGCACCGACTCACTGTAGCCGCTGGACGGATAGCTCCTCTGGAAAGACTCCAGTGCCGACGCGGCCGCTGCGAACTCGCCGCGGCGAAACACTTCCATCGCCTCGTCGTACATGCGCTTCTCGCTCGGCTCGACCATGAACTCGCGCCCGTCGAGCGACACCTTCTGCGGCTCGAACCGGCGGATGCGGTCGTCCACGCCTTGCTGCGTGTCTTTCAGGATGCGCTGCAGCTCGGCCACCTCGCGCGCACGCTGCTCGTCCTGGCCGCGCAGCCTGGCGTTGTCGGCGCGAAGCGTCTCGATCTGGGCATTGAGGTCGAGCAGGCTGCGCTTGAGCTGCGACAGCTGCTCGTTCAGTTCGGCCTGCCCCGCGCGCTGCTGATCGTTGGCCTGCTCGATCTTCTGCCGCAGGTCGAGGATGGCCTTGCGGGCTTCGTCGTCGTCGAACAGGCCCGCGTGGGCGGCGGGGGCAAGCAGCGCGCAGGTGAGCAGTGCGGCGCCGAGCCGGCGGAGCGACAGGGCGGTCATGGTCGTGCTCACCGGCTGACCAACTCGGCGCGGCGGTTCTCGGCCCAGGCCGCTTCGTCGCTGCCCGCCACGGCCGGCCGCTCCTTGCCGAAACTCACGGCCTCGAGCTGGTCCGCGTTGGCGCCGAGCAGCACCAGCGACTTGGCGACGGCCTCGGCACGCTTCTGGCCCAGCGCGAGGTTGTATTCGCGGCCGCCGCGCTCGTCGGTGTGGCCCTCGATGGCGAGCTTCTTCGCGCGGTCGCGCGCGAGGTTCTTCGCATGCGCTTCGACCGTGGGACGGAACTCGTCCTTCACGACGAAGCTGTCGAAGTCGAAGTAGACGATTCGCGGCAGTTCGTCGCGCGCGGACGCGTCGTTCTTCGTCAGGTCCACGCTCGTCACGGCCGACTGCGAGGTGCCGGCCGTCCCGGCGCCCGGCTGCACGGTGCTCGGCGTGCGCGACTCGACCGGCGGCTGTTTCTCATCGAGGTTCACGCTCGAGCCACAGCCCGCGACCAGGGCCGCGGCACCGAGGATCCACAGCCCCGCAGCTGTCGTACGCATCATGTTCATTTCAGTTTCCTCTTTCAAATGTCGCGCTGACCGCGCCCCTTACCGACCGAATGGGCCCCACACCGGTTCGCGCACGTCAGCCGTCGTCGACACGAGGCGCGCCTTGATCTTGCCATCGAGCGTGGTGGTCATCAACACGTCGCGTCCGTCGGCCCGGGTGGCGTAGATGATGAGCCGCCCGTTCGGGGCGAAGCTCGGACTTTCGTCGTCGTTCGTCGTCGTGAGCGCCTGCGGCGTGCTGCCGGGGCTTCCGAGATCGATCGTGTGCAGGCGAAAGGCATTGCCCTGCCTGGAGACGTAGGCCAGCGTGCGGCCATCGGGGCCGATCGCCGGGCTGATGTTGTAGTTGCCGCCGAAGGTGATGCGCTCGGCCCCGCCGCCGGCCACCGGCATGCGGTAGATTTGCGGGCTGCCACCGCGGTCGCTGACGAAGTACAGGGTCTGGCCGTCGGGCGAGAACGCCGGCTCGGTGTCGATCGCCGACGTGTTGGTGAGCCGCCGCGGCGCACCGCCGTCGCGGCCCATCAGGTAGAGCTGCGAGCCGCCGGCCTGCGACAAGGTCACGGCGATCGACTTGCCGTCGGGCGACCACGCCGGCGCGCTGTTGGAGCCGCGAAAGTTCGCAAGCACGCGCCGCTTGCCCGAAGCGACGTCCTGCGTGTAGACGATGGCCTTCTGCCTTTCGAACGACACGTAGGCGAGCTCGCGGCCGTCCGGCGACCAGGCCGGCGAGATGATGGGCTCAGGGCTGTTCAACGCCACCTGCCCGCCTTCGCCGTCGGCGTCGGCCACGCGCAGCGTGAAGCGGCCGCCGCCTTTCGTGACGTAGGCGATGCGGGTGGAGAACACGCCCTTTTCGCCGGTGAGCCGCTCATGCACGAAATCGGAGATGCGATGCGCCGCGAGACGCAGGTCGGCCGGATTGACCGCGTTGCTCTGGCCGCCGAGCTCCGCGCCCTTGACGACGTCCCACAGCTTGAAGCGCACGTCGTAGCGCCCGTCGGCCAGGCGCGAGACAGAACCGCCGACCAGTGCATCGGCGGCCAGCGCGCGCCATTCGTTGAGCGCAGGCTGCGTGACCTCGTCGAGCACCGACGGCGCATCGATGCTGCGGAACAGGCCGCTGCGCTCCAGATCGGCGCGCACGATGGCGGACAAGGACTGGTTGGTGCGGTCTTCGTCGCGGAACCGCGCGATCGCGATCGGGACCTGGTTCGCGCCGACGCCGGAGATTTCAACGCGGAACTGGGACCAGGCGGGGGTGGCGAGGAGCAGGCCCGAGGCCGCGGAGAACAGTCGTCGATTCAGCATGAAGTGTCATGACCCCTTTTTGGCTGGTTGGTTCACCGTGCCGGCTTGCGCCAGCAGGCCCATTTTCAGGTACCGGTAGTACGTGCCCTCGGCGACGTACACCGCGAGCACGAAACCCAGGCGCCCGTCGAGAAAGCCCCGCCGCAGCAGATAGCAGCGGAGGAAGGCCCACACGCCGTGCGACAGCGCCGGCGCCAGGCCGCCCTTGCCGCCGGCGCGCAGCTTGTCGAGCGCGCGGCCGGTGGTATAGCGGTTCATCTTGTCGATCGCATTGTCGAGGCTCGGCATGCTGTCGTGCAGCAAATCCCCCTTCAGACGGCCGGTCGGGCCCTCGACGTCGAGGCGCTCGTGCACCAGGTCGTCGGTGAAACAGCCCGCTCCGCGGCGAAACAGCCGCAGCACCCGGTCAGGGTACCAGTCGCCGTGGCGCATCCACTGCCCGCAGAAGCTCGACAAGCGCGACAGTTCGTAACCTGCGGCGGCGTCGTCCGAGCCCACCACGCGGCGAATCTGGGCCGCAAGCTCGTCGCTGACGCGCTCGTCGGCGTCGATGCTGAGCACCCAGCGGCCGCTCGCCAGCGCCAGGGCGCGGTTCTTCTGTGCGCCGAATCCGGGCCAGTCGTCGGTGCGAGTGACCTTCGCGCCGAAGCGCCCGGCGATCTCGCGCGTGGCGTCGCTGCTGTTCGAGTCGACGACGATCCACTCGTCGGCGAACGCGACCGATGCCAGGCACCCGGCGATGTTGTCCGCTTCGTTGCGCGTGATGAGGATGACCGACAGGTTGATCGCGGGCATGGAGCGAGGGCGAAAGCGGAGGATTGTAGGCAGCGCGAACGATAATGCCGGCCCATGACAACGCCCGTGCTGCCGCTGAAGGCGCGCCTCGCCCGCATCGCGCCGTTCTTCCGCGCCGGCCGCGGCGGCCTGGCCCTCGCGTTCGTCGGGTCGGTGATCGGCGCGCTGACCGAGCCGCTGATCCCGGCGATGATGAAGGAACTGCTCGACAAGGGCTTCCAGAACGATGCGCTGCCGCTGTGGCAGGTGCCGGTGGTCATCATCGGCATCTTCGCGGTGCGCGGCGTGGCCGGGTTCATCGCGCAGTACGGCCTGGCCTGGGCGTCCAATCGCGCGATGGTCGAACTGCGCGAGGCGATGTTCTCGCGGCTGCTCGATGCGCAGCCCACGCTGTTCAGCCGCCATTCCGCCAGCAACCTGATCAACACGCTGACCTTCGAGGTGCAGAACGGCGCGACCCAGCTCGTCAACTCGCTGCAGACGCTGCTGCGCGACTCGATGGTGCTCGTCGCGCTGCTCGGTTATCTGTTGTGGACCAACTGGCAGCTCACGCTGTTCGTCGCGGTGCTGTTCCCTGCCCTCGCGCTGGTCATGCGCGTGCTCAGCCGCCGGCTGCACCGGCTCACGGTCGAAAGCCAGAAAGCGACCGACGCGCTCGCCTACGTCGTCGAAGAAAACGTGCTTGCGTGGCGCATCGTTCGGCTGCACGGCGCCGAGCGCACCGAGGCGCAGCGCTTCGGGCACGTGAGCGAGAGCCTGCGGCGCTTGTCGATCAAGGCCACCGCGGCGGCGTCGACGATGACGCCGCTGACGCAGATGGTGGCGGCGGTTGCGCTGTCGGCCGTGATCGTCGTCGCGTTGTGGCAAAGCGGCCAGGGCGACAACTCCGCGGGCACCTTCGTCGCGTTCATCACGGCAATGCTGATGCTGGTCGCGCCGATCAAGCACCTGTCGGAGGTCGCGGGGCCGATCACGCGCGGGCTGGCGGCGTTGGATCGCGGCGTGACGATGATCGACCAGTCGCCACCCGAGGTGAGCGGCGGCTTCGACCCGGGACGGAGCGCCGGGCATGTCGAGCTGCGAGACGTGTCGCTGCGCTACCGCGAGGACCAGCCGCCCGCGCTGGACGGGCTGACCCTCGAGCTGCGCTCGGGCGAAACCGTCGCGCTGGTGGGCCCGTCGGGCGCGGGCAAGTCCACGCTCGTGAACCTTCTGCCGCGCTTCCTCGAGCCGACTTCGGGAACGCTGCTGCTCGACGGCACGCCGCTGCCCGATTGGAACGTGCAGGCGCTGCGGCGCCAATTCGCACTGGTCAGCCAGGATGTCGTGCTGTTCAACGGCAGCGTCGCGGCCAACGTGACGCTGGGCGCCGAAGCGAATGCCGATCGTGTGCGCGAAGCGCTGCGCGCGGCCAACCTGCTCGATTTCGTCGAGAGCATGCCTCAAGGCATCGACTCGATGATCGGCCACAACGGCAGCGAACTCTCGGGCGGCCAGCGGCAGCGCCTGGCGATCGCCCGTGCGATCTACAAGGACGCGCCTATCCTGATCCTCGACGAGGCGACTTCGGCGCTCGACTCCGAGTCCGAGCGGCTGGTGCAGCAGGCGCTGGAGCGCTTGATGCAGGGCCGCACCAGCCTCGTCATCGCCCACCGGCTGTCGACGATCGAGCGCGCCGACCGCATCGTGGCGCTCGAAAACGGGCACGTCGCCGAGCAAGGAACCCATGCCGAGCTGCTGGCCGGCGGGGGGCTGTACGCTCGGCTGCATGCGCTGCAATTCAGGAGTTGAACGATGAAGCATCCCATCAGCCGCTTTCCGGTGCCCGAATTGGGGAAGCTGCCCGACGACATCCGCCAGAAGATTCTCGAGGTCCAGGAGAAGGCGGGCTTCGTGCCCAATGTGTTTCTCACGCTCGCCCACCGGCCCGACGAGTTCCGCGCCTTCTTCGCCTACCACGACGCACTGCTGCTGCGCGAGTCGGGGCTCAGCAAGGGCGACAAGGAAATGATCATCGTCGCGACGAGCGGTGCGAACCACTGCCTCTACTGCGTCGTCGCGCACGGGGCGCTGCTGCGCATCTACGAGAAGAAGCCGCTGATCGCCGATCAGGTGGCGGTGAACTACCGCAAGGCCGACATCACGCCGCGGCAGAAAGCCATGCTCGACTTCGCGATGAAAGTCTGCCTCGACTCGGCCGCCGTGGGCGAATCGGATTTCGCCGCGTTGCGCGAGCATGGCTTCAGCGACGAGGACGCGTGGGACATCGCCGGCATCACGGGCCTGTTCGGGCTGTCCAACCGCATGGCCAACGTCGCCTCGATACGTCCCAACGACGAGTTCTACCTGATGGGCCGCGCGCCCAGGGCGGGCGGCTGACGCCGTCGACGATGCCGCTGGCGATCTCCAACCACGCGCTGCGCATGAGCGGCGGCATCGAGCGATACGCCCTGACGCTCGTGCGCGGACTGCACGAGCGCGGCATCCGCCCGGTGGTGCTGGCGAAAAGCTTCGATGCGACGCTGCCCGAGTACCAATGGGTCGATGCGATCCATGTCCCGGTGGGCTTCTTGCCCGGCAAGCTGCGCGACATGTGGTTCGACTGGCGCTTGCGCCGCTTGAAACTGCGCCTGGATCTGCGCCCGCTGATCGCCTGCAACCAGACCGGCGCTGCCGACATCGCGATCTGTGGCAGCACGCACCCGGGGTTTCTGGAAGCGATGCAAAGGCCGGCGCGGCGCATCGATCGATGGAAGACTTCGCTGGAGCGCAGCCACCTCGAGAACGCACGGGTGATCGTGGCGCATTCGCGGCTGATGGCCGAGCAGGTGCAGCGCTTCTACGGTATCCACGCTGACAAGATCCGCGTGCTCTATCCGCCCGTCGACGCCCTGCGTTTTCATGCGGTGTCCGATGACGCTCGAGAGGCGCTGCGCGCGAAGCTCGGACTGCCCACGGGCCGCGCGACCTTCCTGCTCGTGTCAACCGGCCATCGCCGCAAGGGGCTGGATCGGCTCGTGGAGTTCTTCCGCGCGACCGATCTGCCGGTGTCGCTGGCGGTGGCGGGGCGGCCGATCGATGTCGCCGCGCCCAACATCCGATACCTCGGCTATCTGGGCGACGTCGAGAACGCGTATCGCGCGGCCGACTTCACCGTCATCGCTTCGCGCTTCGAACCCTTCGGCCTGGTGGGCATCGAGTCGGTGCTGTGCGGCACGCCGATCGTGGTGGCGGACAGCGTCGGGTGTGCGGAGGTGCTGCGGGAGGCGGGCGGCATTCGCTTCTCTCTGGCCGACGACGCTTCCTTCGAGCGGGCGATCCGGCAGGCGCTCGAGCGCTGGCGCGACGGCAGCCACCGCGTTCGCGACGTGTCCGCGGCGCTGGCCTATGACCCCTCGGTGCAGACGCATCTCGATGCGCTGCTGGGAGAAGCGGCTCGCATCGGCATGGCGTGAGCCCAACCAAACCCCGTTCGGGCCTGTCGAAGCCTCTTCGGGCATGCGAGCACTTCGACACGGGACGACCCATCAGCGCTTGAACGCCACCAGCGTGACTGATTCGGCGTGGTCCGGATCGACAAGCGCCGCCCTGTCCCAGGCCTTCCCCTCACTCCTGGCAGCACGCCGCCTCGCCCGGTCCCCTGCATACGGATCCTTCCCCTGCGCCATCTCCTGGCTCTGCTCGATGTAGAACGCAGCGTCGAGTTGCGGCGCCATGCGTTGCACATCATCGAACCCGGCCCTGCGCAACGCCGCGCCGAGGCTTGCCACGTTGAACATCACCAGATGGCGCGGCGCCTCCAGCCCCCGCCACGCCGTGCCGAAACGCTGAGCGCCGTGCGAATCGATGTTCGGCGTCTGCAGCCAGATGCGGCCACCACGTCGCATCGCCGCGTGCAGGCGCGCGAGGGCAGCCACAGGATCGTGAAGATGCTCGATGACGTGGCTCAGCGTGACCTGCGCGAGGCTGCAGTCCACGAGGGGGGCGTCGTCAACCCCGCCGACGAAGACATCGAAGCCCTGGGCTTGCGCGAGCTTGGCCGCCTGCGGATCGAACTCGATGCCGCGCGCGGCGTAGCCGAGCGCCCGTGCGAGCCGCAGGAAGCCACCGTCGCCGCAGCCCACGTCGAGCAGCACATCGGGCTCGCTCTCGGGTGCCGGCACATGCCGGATGAACTGGCCGGCACGTGCACGCCGCCAGGGGCTCGCGGCGAACAGCAGCCACCCGAGCGGCATGGCCTCGTCGCCGCGATGACCGTACTCGCGTGCGTAGTGACTGAGGTGCAAGGCACGCTTGGCGCGAAGGTCGGGCCGGTCGCCGGGAATCAGGAAATTCTTCGCCGGCTCCGACGCGTGCGTGTAGTAGCGGCTGTAGGCGCGACCGATCGACGCAGCGTTCGGTCGCGGATCGAGGTAGGCGGCCTCGCAGCCGGCACAACGCCACAAGGTCCAGCGGCCGGGCGCCACATGGAACACCGCGTCGACCACGCCCTCTCGCCACGCTGTGCGTCGTGCGTCGCCACACAAGGGGCACACTGGAACGTGCTCGAGATCCTCGCGGGGCCAATCGGCGGGCGTCGGTTCTGCGCTCATGCCGCGCGGCATCGTGGGTTCATACGAGAATCATAAGCACTGACCCTGCCCATGACCGACAGACCCGCTTCCCCTGCCGACAAGCGCCCTCACGTCGCAATGCTGCTGATCGCCTACAACCAGCGCGACACGGTCGGCCAGGCGATTGAGTCCGCGCTGGCACAGGACTATTCGCCGCTGACCGTCGTCGTGTCGGACGACCACTCCAGCGACGACAGCTTCGACGCGATGCAGCGCGCGGTCGCCAACTACCGCGGGCCGCACCGCGTGGTGCTCAACCGCAATCCGCGCAACCTCGGCATCGGCGCCCATCTGAGCCATGCCACCTCGCTGTGCCCCGAAGCCGAGCTGCTGTTCGTCGCGGCCGGCGACGACACCTCGCTGCCGCAGCGCTGCTCGCGCGTGGTCGACGCCTGGCTGGCCAGCGGCAAGCGCGCCGACCTGGTCGCTGTGCCGCTCACGGACATGGACGCAAGCGGCGACGTGCACGCCGTCATCACGCCGTCCGACCTGGGCCGCTACCGCAGCCTGCGCGACTGGGTCGCGGACCCGCCGCATGTGATCGGCGCGGGCCAGGCCTGGACGCGCCGCCTGCTGGAGCGCTTCGGCCCGTTGCCCGAAGGCGTCGTCGCAGAGGATCTGGTGATGGTGTTTCGCGCGATCGGCAGCGGCGGTGCGCTGTCGCTCGCCGAGCCGCTGGTGCGTTATCGGCGCGGCGGCATCTCGCGCCGGGTCCGCACGCTGCACGCCAGGGACGTCATCGCCCGGCTGCTGAAAAACAACCGCCACGCGCTGGTCGAGCTGCCGCTGCTGCTGCGCGACGCGGCCACCATGGGCCAGCTCGATGCCGTCGACGCGGTGCTGAACGAGCGCCTCGATCGGGAACGTTTCATCCGCGATGTGTTCGCTGCAGCCACGTTCCCGCAAAAGCTCGCCGTCGTCCTGCGCGCGAAGACCGTGGCGCTGGCGGTGCGCCTGCGCATGGCGCTCTACGCGATGGCGCCGTGGCTGCTCGCGCCCTGGTTCGCGCTCAAGCGTCTGCGCTGATCAGCCGAAACGCCGCTTCAGCGCCGCCTTGCGCAGGGCCCAGCGATACGCGGCCGTGTCCTCGGGCTCGGGCAGCGCGCCACCCGTCCAGGCCGCGCCGCGGCGAAGGTGAAACTTGTCGAAAGTCGACTGGGTCATGTGCCACTTGTCGAGGAACTGGCGGCGGCCGTCGTTCTTGACCACCTTGCCGGTCGACTTGCACTGGAAGTGGTACACAAGCGAATCGCCGGCGCCGATGAAATGCCGGCAGCCCGCATGCCACAGCTTCATCGAGAAGTCGTTGTCGCTGCTCATGCCGGGCGACAGTTCGGTGCTGTAGCCGCCGGACTTGAACCACCAGTTGCGGTGCACCAGCGTCGGCGGCCAGGTGGCGCCGGCCCAGTCGCCGCGGCGCAATCGGGGTGCGTCGCGCAGCAGGTCGGCTTCGCAGAAACTCGCCACGGTGTCGCCGTAGTCGCCGACCACCACGCAGGGGTTGCCGCTGTCGCGCGGCTCGACCATCGTGCCCGACAGCATGTACAGGTCGGTCGTCAGCGGCTTGAGGCGATCGAGCAGTGCGCTGTCCCAGCCGGGCAGGCAGTACATGTCGTCGTTCAGGTAGACGATGTAGTCGTGCTCGGCCAGCATCGCGGCCTCGTTGACGGCCCAGCAGATGCCGACGTTGGTCTCGGTGAATGTCACGTCCACGCCCGACTGCTGCACCCATTCGCGCGTGCCGTCGCTGCCGTCGTTGACGTGCACGATCACCTGGTGCCGATGCACCGAGTTCTTCCGGATGCTGTCCACGCACAGGCGCAGGTAGTCGAGGTTGTTCCAGCTGGGGATGAGGATGGAGAACATTCGGTCGCAGGCCCCGGGCCTACATCAGCACGATGTCATAGGCCTCGGGCGACCCCGTCGCCTCGGCCTGCAGCGAGATCGGCTTGCCGATGAAGTCGCTGAGCCCGGCCAGGTGCTGGCTCTCCTCGTCGAGCAGCATCTCCACCACGGAGGGCGCCGCGATGATGCGGAACTCCTTCGGGTTGAACTGGCGCGCTTCGCGCAGGATCTCGCGCAGGATGTCGTAGCACACGCTGCGCGGCGTCTTCACCTGGCCCTTGCCCTCACAGGTCGGGCACGGCTCGCACAGCATGTGGGCCAGCGACTCGCGGGTGCGCTTGCGGGTCATCTCGACGAGGCCCAGCTGCGTGAAGCCGCTGACGGTGATCTTCGTGCGGTCGCGCGACAGCTGCTTGCGGAACTCGGCGAGCACCGAGTTCTGGTGGTCGTCGCGCGACATGTCGATGAAGTCGACGATGATGATGCCGCCGAGGTTGCGCAGCCGCAGCTGGCGCGCGATGGCGCCGGCCGCTTCGAGGTTGGTCTTGAAGATCGTGTCGTCGAAGTTGCGCGCGCCGACGTATCCGCCGGTGTTGACGTCGACGGTCGTCAGCGCTTCGGTCTGGTCGATGATCAGGTAGCCGCCGGACTTCAAGTCCACGCGGCGGGCCAGGGCCCGGGTGATCTCTTCGTCGATGTTGTAGAGGTCGAAGACCGGCCGCTCGCCCTTGTAGTGCTCCAGCTTGCTGACCGAGGTCGGCGTGAACAGGTCGCCGAAGGCCTTCAGCGCGTCGTACTGCATCTTCGAGTCGATGCGGATCGCCTGCGTGTCGTCGTGCGCGAGGTCGCGCAGCACACGCTCGGTGAGGCTCAGGTCCTGGTGCAGCAGCGTGCCGGCCGGCGACTTGAAGCTGCGCTCGCGTATCGCGCCCCAGGTCTTGCGCAGGTAGGCGATGTCGTCGGCAAGCTCCTCGTCGCTTGCCTCCTCGGCATTGGTGCGCAGGATGAACCCGCCGCCCCCGCCCTCCTCCGGCTTGCCGACCAGCACGGCCATGCGGGCGCGCAACTGCTCGCGCAACTCGGGCGACCCGATCTTCTGCGAGATGCCGATGTGGTCGTCCTGCGGCAGGAACACGAGCAGCCGGCCGGCGATGCTGATCTGCGTGGACAGCCGCGCGCCCTTGGTGCCGATCGGGTCCTTGATCACCTGCACGGTGAGCGTCTGGCCTTCGAACACCAGCCGCTCGATCGGCGTGGGCGGGGCCGTGCCGTCGCGCCCGTTGGCGCCGTTCGTGTGGACGTCGGCCACGTGAAGGAAGGCGGCACGTTCGAGCCCGATGTCGATGAACGCCGACTGCATGCCCGGCAGCACACGCGCCACGCGACCGGCGTAAATGTTGCCGACCAGGCCGCGCTCCAGCGTGCGCTCGACGTGGAGCTCCTGCACCGCACCGTTCTCGACGACCGCGACGCGTGTTTCCTGTGGAGCCCAGTTGATCAGAATGTCTTGCATGGACGGGTGTTCTTGACGCCTCGGCTAGAACCTGACGCGCGCTTGTCTCAGCAGTTGTGCCGTCTCGTACAGGGGCAAACCCATGATACCGGAGTAGCTGCCTTCGATATGGCTGATCCAAGCGGCCGCGCCGCTCTGGATGGCGTAGGCGCCAGCCTTGCCGAACGGCTCGCCGCTGGCCACGTAGCGCGCGATCTCGTCGTCACCGACGCTCGCGAAGTGCACGCGCGACACGTTGACGGCCAGCGCCTCGTCGCGGCCCCAGGCGAGCGCCACCGCGGTGATCACGCGGTGCGTGCGGCCTGACAGCATCCGCAGCGTGGCCTGCGCTTCGGCGGCGTCGGCCGGCTTGCCGAGCAGGCGGCGGCCGAGACTCACGGTTGTGTCGGAGCACAGGATCGGCGCTGCCGGCAGCTTGCGGGCCTTCAGACGCAGCCGCGCCGCGTGCAGCTTGGCGCGCGTGACGCGTTCGACATAGGCGGTGGGCGTTTCGCCGCCGACTTCCGCCTCCAGCGCTTCGGCGTCCTCGTCGGGCCCCGGCAGCAGCAGCTGGTGGCGCACGCCGAGTTGCTCCAGCAGCTGGCGCCGGCGCGGGCTTTGCGAAGCGAGGTAAATGAAGTCATGCGCGCCGGGGGTCATGTCGGGTGGCTCATTCCCGGTGGTACGGGTGGTTGACCATCACGGTCCATCCGCGGTACAGCGCCTCGGCCAGCAGCACGCGCACGAAGGCATGCGGCAACGTGAGGTCGGACAGGCGCAGCGTTTCGTCGGCCGTGCGCTTGAGTGCCGGATCCAGCCCGTCCGGTCCGCCGACGAGCAACGCCACGTCGCGGCCGTCGTTCATCCACGCCTTCATGCGCTCGGCCAGCTGCAGCGTCGTCATGCGCGTGCCGTGTTCATCGAGCACGACTCGGCGCACGCCTTTGGGCAGCGCCGCTTCGAGCCGGGACGCTTCGGCGGCCATCAGCTGCTCGGCCGTCTTCGATCCGCGCGGTTCGGCCTTGACGGCCTTCAGCTCCAACCGGAGCTCGGGCGGGAAGCGCTTCGCGAAGTCCTCGTACGCCGCGTCGGCCCAGGCCGGCTGGCGCTGCCCCACCGCGGCGAGCAGCAGCTTCACACGCGCGACGCGGTTCTCTTCGCTGCGACTTTCTTCGCCGGGGCCTTCTTGGCCGGCGCCTTTTTCGCCGCCGTGCTCTTCACGCCGACCGTGCGGGTCACGCCGGTTCTCGGTGCTGCCTTTTTCGCAGCCACCTTCTTCGCAGGAGCCTTCTTCGCAGCAGCCTTCTTGGCCGGGGCCCTCTTGCCGTCCGACTTCTTCGCCGGCACCACCCTCTTCGCGGCGGGCGCTTCGGCCTTCACGAGCTTCACCGGGTGGTCGTCGAGCTTCATCTTGACCGGCTTGTCACCCCAGATCTCCTCGAGGTGGTAGTAGTCGCGGATCGCCGGCTGCATCAGGTGCACGACGGCGGCGCCGCAGTCGACGATGATCCACTCGCCGTTGTCCTCGCCCTCGGTGCGCATCACCGGGAAGCCCCTGGACTTGACCGCGTCGCGCACGCTGGACGCCAGGGCCTTCGTCTGCCGGTTGCTCGTGCCCGACGCGATGATCACGCGTTCGAACAGCGGCGACAGGTGCTCGGTGTTGAAGACCGTGATGTTCTGGCCCTTCACGTCTTCCAGACCATCGACGATGGCGCGTTGCAGTTTGCGGATGTCCATTCAGCTCCTGGGATTGCCTCGGTAGAGGTGGTGTTGGTCAATATAGCGCGCGACGGCGTCGGGCACCATGTCGGTGTAATCCCGGCCGTCCGCGATGCGCTCGCGCAGCTCGGTGGACGAGACGTCGATGCGCGGCAGCGGAATCGTGACGGCCGCGTGCGGCGCGGCGGCCAGCTCGGCGCTGGGCACGATGGCGGCGCCTTCGCGACCCGCCACGGCCAGTGTGACCCGCCGAATCAGGTCCGGCCAGTCGTGCCAGGTGTGCAGCTGGCCGTACTGGTCCTGTCCGATGATCAGGAACCATTGCGCCTGCTCTCTCGCCTGCAGTTCGCGCACGGTGTCGACCGTGTAGCTGGGCCCGCTGCGCTGCAACTCGCAGCGCTCGAGCACGAACCGGGGTTCATCGCGAATCGCCAGCGCCACCATCGCTTCGCGGTCGCCAGCCGGTGCCATCTGACGAGGCTTCTGCCAGGCTTGGCCGACGGGGACCCAGCGCACTTCGTCGAGCCGCAGATGGTCGAGCGCGGCGCGTGCGAGCGCGACGTGGGCGTTGTGCACCGGGTCGAAGCCGCCGCCGAACAGGCCGATGCGTTTCACGTGGGTTCCGCTGCCCAGTCCCGAGGACGAAGAAAGTCGCTGTAGAGCCTCGCTTCGGGCGTGCCTTCATCCGGCCGCCAGTCGTAGCGCCATTTGACGATCGGCGGCATCGACATCAGGATCGACTCCGTGCGCCCGCCCGACTGCAGGCCGAACAAGGTGCCGCGGTCGAACACCAGGTTGAACTCGACATAGCGGCCGCGCCGATAGGCTTGGAAGTCGCGCTCGCGTTCGCCGTAGGGCGTGATCTTGCGGCGTTGGACGATCGGCAGGTAGGCGCTGAGGAACGCGTCACCGACCGCGCGGGTCATCGCGAAGCCGCCGTCGAAGCCCAGTTCGGAGAAGTCGTCATAGAAGATGCCGCCGATGCCGCGCGGCTCGTTGCGGTGCTTCAGGAAGAAGTAGTCGTCGCACCACTGCTTGAAGCGCGGGTACAGCTCGACGCCGAACGGCGCGAGCGCATCGCGGTTCACGCGGTGGAAGTCCCGTGCGTCTTCCTCGAAGCCGTAATACGGCGTGAGGTCCATGCCGCCGCCGAACCAGGTGACCGGCTCGCGGTCCGCAGGCAGCGCCACCAGCATGCGCACGTTCATGTGCACTGTCGGCACATAGGGGTTGCGCGGGTGGAAGACGAGCGACACGCCCATCGCCTCGAACGGCGCACCGGCGAGTTCCGGGCGGTGCTGCGTGGCCGACGGCGGCAGCGTCTTGCCCTTCACGTGCGAGAAGCCGCAGCCGCCGCGCTCGAGCAGGCGGCCTTCCTCCAGCAGGCGCGACAGGCCTTCGCCGACCAGCGGTCCGCCGGGCTCGCGCACCCAGCGGTCCGCGATGAACGGCATGCCGTCCTCGGCTTCCATCGCCGCGACGATGCGGCCTTGCAGGTCGAGCAGGTAGTCGCGTACGGCCAGGGTGTCGTTCATCGTTCACACCCTCTCAGCGCTTGATCGCGCGGTGCCCGATGTCCTGGCGGAACTGCTCGCCGTCGAAGTGGATGTCCTGCATCACCTCGTAGGCGCGCTGCTGCGCCAGCTTGACCGAATCGCCGAGCGCGGTGACGCACAGCACGCGGCCGCCCGAGGTCACGAGCGTGTTGCCGTTCAGCGCCGTCCCCGCGTGGAACACCACCGCATCCGGCGCTTCGGCCGGCAGGCCCGTCACTGCGTCGCCCTTGCGCGGGTCCAGCGGATAGCCGGCCGCCGCCATCACGACGCCGAGCGCGACGCGCCGGTCCCACTGCAGGTCGACCTGGTCCAGCATGCCGTCGGTCGCGTGCGTCAGCACGTCGAACAGGTCACTCTTCAGCCGCATCATGATCGGCTGGGTCTCCGGGTCGCCCATGCGGCAATTGAACTCCACGGTGCGCGGCTCGCCGTCGGCGTCGATCATCAGCCCGGCGTAGAGAAAACCAGTGAACGGCATGCCGTCCATCGCCATGCCGTGAATCGTCGGCAGCACGATCTGGTGCATCACCTTCGCATGCACGTTCGGCGTGACCACCGGCGCCGGCGAGTAGGCGCCCATGCCGCCGGTGTTCGGGCCCTCGTCGCCGTCGAGCAGGCGCTTGTGGTCCTGGCTGGTCGCGAGCGGCACGACGTGCCTGCCGTCGCACAGCACGATGAAACTCGCCTCTTCGCCGGCGAGGAACTCCTCGATCACGACGCGGGCGCCGCCCTCGTTGTGCTGCACGCCGAGCTTGTTGTCGAGCAGCATCCAGTCGATGGCCTCGTGCGCCTGCGCGAGCGAGGTCGCGACGACAACGCCCTTGCCGGCCGCCAGGCCGTCGGCCTTGATGACGATGGGCGCGCCGCGGGCGTCGACGTAGGCATGCGCGGCCGCCGCGTCGTTGAAGGTTTCGTGGGCCGCGGTCGGGATCTTGTGGCGCTTCATGAACGCCTTGGCGAAAGCCTTGGAGCTTTCGAGCTGCGCGGCCGCCTGGGTGGGGCCGAACACGCGCAGGCCGCGCTCGCGGAAGACGTCGACCACGCCGCCGGCAAGCGGCGCCTCGGGCCCAACGACCGTCAGCGCGATCTTTTCCTTCTGGGCGAAGTCGGCCAGCTCGTGGAAGTCCGATATCGGCACGTTGTGCAGCCGGTGGTCGATCGCCGTGCCGCCGTTGCCGGGGGCGACGAAGACCGTCTGCACCTTGGGCGACTGCACCAGCTTCCACGCCAACGCATGCTCGCGGCCGCCGCCGCCGATCACCAGGACTTTCATGCGTCTGTCTCGGCGTTGTGGAACACGTCTTGCACGTCGTCGAGGTCCTCGATGACGTCCAGCAGTTTCTGCATGCGCTGCGCGTCTTCGCCGGCCAGCGCCACGGTGTTCTCGGCGCGCATCGTCACTTCGGCGACGTCGGGCTTCAGGCCCGCCTTCTCCAGCGCGTTCTTCACCGTCTCGAAATCCGGCGGTGCACACAGCACCTCGACGGCACCGTCGTCGTCGGTGATCACGTCGTCGGCGCCGGCCTCCAATGCGATTTCCATGACCTTGTCTTCGCTCGTGCCCGGCGCAAAGATGAACTGGCCGACGTGCCTGAACTGGAAGGCCACCGAGCCCTCGGTGCCGAGGTTGCCGCCGTACTTGCTGAACGCATGGCGCACTTCGGCCACCGTGCGCACCCGGTTGTCGGTCATGCAGTCGACGATGATCGCCGCGCCGCCGACGCCGTAGCCCTCGTAGCGGATCTCTTCGTAGGTCACGCCTTCGAGGTTGCCGGTGGCCTTGTCGACGTTCTTCTTGACCGTGTCGGCCGGCATGTTGGCCGCCTTGGCCTTCTCGATCGCCAGCCGCAGCCGCGGGTTCATGTTCGAGTCACCGCCTCCCTGGCGGGCCGCGACCATGATTTCACGGATGATGCGGGTCCAGACCTTGCCGCGCTTTTCGTCCTGGCGGCCCTTGCGGTGCTGGATGTTGGCCCATTTGGAATGTCCGGCCATATGGCTCCTGTGCCACGGGCGGCCGCCTGGGCGGCCCGTTTCGTTTGTTGGATAGACTGCGATTTTACTTGGGTGTCCCCGGGAGCAATGCGATGGCCGAGCCGATGTTGATCGCCAAACACGGGGAGGCAGAGTGTTTCCTGCTGCCCCAGCTCGCCAACCGGCACGGCCTCGTCACCGGCGCCACCGGCACCGGCAAGACGGTCACGCTGCAAAAGCTCGCCGAGGCCTTCAGCGGCATCGGCGTGCCGGTCTTCATGGCCGACGTCAAGGGCGATCTCACCGGGATCAGCCAGCCGGGCCGGATCGGCGAGAAGCTGGCCGCCGTTCTGCAGGAACGCGGCCTCGAGCCGCCCCAGCCCATCGCCTGCCCCACCACGCTGTGGGACGTGTTCGGCGAGCAAGGCCACCCGGTGCGCGCCACCGTGAGCGACATGGGCCCGCTGCTGCTGGCGCGCATGCTGGCGCTCAACGAAACGCAGCAAGGCGTGCTGCAGCTCGTCTTCCGCATCGCCGACGACAACGGCCTGCTGCTGCTCGACCTGAAGGACTTGCGCACGATGCTGCAGCACGTGGGCGACAACGCCCGCAGCTTCACCACCGAATACGGCAACGTCAGCGCGGCCAGCATCGGCGCAATCCAGCGCGGGCTGCTGCAGATTGGCGAGCAAGGCGGCGACCGCTTCTTCGGCGAGCCGATGCTCGACATCGCCGACTTCATGCAGACCCTGGACGGCCGCGGCGTCATCAACGTGCTCGCCGCCGACCGGCTGATGAACAGCCCGCGCCTGTACGCGACCTTCCTGCTGTGGATGCTTTCCGAGCTGTTCGAGCAGCTCCCCGAGGTGGGCGACCTCGACCAGCCGAAGCTGGTGTTCTTCTTCGACGAGGCCCACCTGCTGTTCAAGGACGCACCGGCTGCGCTGGTCGAGCGCATCGAGCTCGTCGTGCGCCTGGTGCGCAGCAAAGGGGTCGGCGTGTACTTCGTGACGCAGAATCCGCTGGACGTTCCCGACAGCGTGCTCGCGCAACTGGGCAACCGTGTGCAGCACGCGCTGCGTGCGTTCACGCCGCGCGACCAGAAGGCGGTGAAGGCGGCCGCCAGCACGATGCGCAGCAACCCGGCGCTCGACGTCGAAGCGGCCATCGTCGAACTCGCGGTCGGCGAGGCGCTCGTGAGCTTCCTCGACGCGAAGGGCCGGCCGAGCGTGACCGAGCGGGTTTTCGTGATTCCGCCCGGCAGCCAGCTCGGGCCGATCACCCCGGCGCAGCGCCAGGCGCTGATCGCCGGTTCGCTGGTGGCCGGTGTCTACGAGAAGACGGTGGACCGCGAATCGGCCCACGAAAAGCTCAAGAGCCGAACCGCCGAAGCGCCCGCCGCGGCGCCGGCCGGACGCACGATGGAAGACGCCGTGCCCGCCCCATCGGGCGGCTGGCTCGGCGACGCCGCCGGCGGCCTGCTGCGCGGCTCGGGCCGCAAGGACTCGGTGCTGGAAACCATCGCCAAGTCGGCCGCCCGGTCGATCGGATCGACGGTGGGCCGCGAAATCATCCGCGGCGTGCTCGGCGGCCTGCTCGGGCGAGGAACGACCAGGCGCCGCTGAAGCGCACGGGCCTCAGGGCATCGACGTCATCTTCACGTCCGGCAGCTCCATCACCCGCACTTCGTCGGCCACCCGGGTGATGACGCCGTGCGCCAGGTAGCTCACCGGCGTGTCGGGCTCCAGCGCGGCGATCACCAGGTGGGCCAGCGGCTGGTCCAGCGGCACGTAGTAACTGCCGGGGACGACGTCGATCAGCGTCGGAACCGTCTGCACCTGAATGCGCAGCACCGCGCCACCTTCGGAGAGGGAGACCGTCCGCCCCGGCACCGCCTCGCGCGCCGTCTCGTTGTAGGTCTGCCCGCGCATCACGCCGGTGGCCTCGACCTGCTGCACCGCCGCGCCCAGCGCCCGCAAGCGCCGCACGGCGTCGCCCTGCGCGGCCGAAAGCCAATACCCGCAGGGACGCCCGCGCACCTTCACCGGTCGCAGCGCCAGCGCCGAATCCCAGGCCACCGTGACCGGATGCTGTGCACCGGTCAGCGGATCCAGCGTCTGCAGCACGTACTCGCTGGGCGTCGGTGCCGCCTCGAGCACCACCTCGCCCTGGCAAGCCTGCGCGCTGACATCGTTGTCGACGTACTGGCGCAGCTTGACGAGGTCGTCCGCGCGCGCAGCCGTGCTGTGCAGGATGCTCGCGATCGCCGTCACCTGCGTGTGCACGCGCCGCTTCAGGTGCAGCCGGCCGAGCCCGGCGCCCCGTCCCTCGATCAGAAAGCTGACCGCGTTGCGCAGGCCGTTCACGTTGCGTGCCGTGTCGGGCTGCACACCGCCCATCGCCACCCGCTTGTCGTTCGGGTCGTCGGAGGTCGTGTGAAACCACTCGCTGCTGAGCCCCGCCGTCTTCAGGCTGCCGAGCAGCGGTTCGCGAAACCATTCTTCCGACGCCTTCGCGATGAACGGCGGCAGATTGGGCGTCATCGCGTACTGCAGCAAGGCGTCGAAACGCTGCACGCCGCCGAACTTCTGGACGAATCGGCCGACCGGGTTGTACTCGTGGGCGTCGACGAACACCGCCGGGCGATACTCGCGCGCCAGCCGCGCCTGGGCCTGCGCCTCCGGGGTGCGCAGCAGCAGGTGGTCGCGGTTGAGGTCGATGCCGCTGGCCGTGGCGCGCCGGCCCTCGTGCGCACCGTCCGGGTTGGCACGCGGCAGCACGATGACGTTGATGTGCTCCAGCAGGCGGGTGAGCCGCCCGCCTGCCAGCTCCTGCGCGACGACGATCATCGCCTCGGCGGTCGCCGGCTCGTCGCCGTGCTGCTGCCCGACCAGCAGCACCGTCGGCCGGCCGTCCTGCAGCAGCGCCGCCGGCGTCAGGTCGGCTCCGCGGGAGAACAGCAGCGCTTCCAGCGGGATGCCGGCCTGCGAATGGCCCAGCGGCAACAGGCCCATGCGCACGCCGGCCCGCCCGTCGCGCAGCAGCCTGCGCAGCAGCGACTGCAGCTCCGCGTTGCTGGTGAAGTCGGTTCGCCCCGGCTCGAAGGCCGGCGTCGCAAAGTGGATCGGCGGATCGGGGAAGTGCGCCGCGACCGCCGCGCCGTACGGAGGAGGCGGGGGCACGGGCGGCAGCACGATCGACGTGCCGGCGGGCGCGGGCGGCGGGTCGGGGATGGGAGGCTGCGGCGACGGCGTGGGCAGCACGGTCACCGCCGGTCGGGCGGCGGGCGGCGCAGTCGGCTGCGAGCCGCAGGCGAGCAAACCCGACAAGACCAGACCGACGGCCCACCAGCGCGGGCGGCGACAGAAAACGAACCATGCCATGCAGCGTCTCCATGCCGCGACGGGAAGATCGCGGCGGCGAGCAATATAGCCCGCACGAGGCGTCACAATGCCGCCCATCGCCCTCATCCCCGCAAGGCTGCACCATGGTCGTCGTCAAATGGCTGCTCATCGCGATGGCCGTCGCGGCGGCTGCCGTGCTCGTTGCGGCCCAGTTCGGCCTGTTCCAGGGGCGCGCCCCGGCCCATCCGGGCGTGCGCGAAGGCCGGCTGAAACCGCCTTCCAAGACGCCCAACAGCGTCAGCAGCCAGGCCGCGCTGCATCCCGAGCATCCGATGCGCGCCTACGCGGACATCGCGCCGCTGCCGCTCGCGGGCGACGGTGCGGCGACGATCGCGCGAATCCGGTCCATCGTCGAAGACATGCCGGGCGCCAAGCTGATTGCCGGCGAGCCCGACTACCTCTACGTGCAATTCACCACGCGCTTGATGAAGTACGTCGACGACGCCGAGTTCTGGTTCGATCCGGCCGCCCAGGTGGTCCATGTGCGCTCGTCATCGCGTGTCGGCCGCAAGGACTTCGGGGTGAACCGGGCACGCATCGAGGCAATTCGGGCGCGGCTCGCAGCCACGGCTTGAGCCTTCGGCCCGGTCGGACTGCCGTCCGCGCCGACGGCCGCCCGTTTCACGCCGGTGATCGGCGTTTCGTCGCACGCCCCCGGTGGCCCGAGGCGGCTGAGACAGAATCGCGCTGCCATGTTCTTCGCATCCCGCCCCCAGGACGACAAGCTGACCCGCTTCGCACGGCGCGGCGTGCGGGTCTTCATCGTCGGCGGCATCCTGAGCGCCGCCGCGGCGCTGCTGTTCGCGAAGAACTTCGGCGCTGCGATGGCCTACAGCCTGTCGATCACGATGATGTGCTGGTTCTTCATCGACGGCGGCATCAATGCCCTGGCGTCGTGGATCTACCGGCACGATCCGGAATACCGGGCCGGCGCCGCCAAGTGGCCCGCGTGGCCCTGGACCGTGGCGGTGATCCTGGGCGGCACCATCGTCGGCCACAGCCTCGGCGTCGCATTGGGCAACCTGGCGACCGGGTACAACGTGCCCGGTCTGCTGGACAGCGACTACCGGCGGGCCCTGGGCCTGCTGGCGGTCGCGCTGCTGCCGGGCATCGCGACGACCTACTTCTTCTATTCGCGCCACCGGCTTGCCACGACCGAGGCCCGGGCACAGACCGCGCAGCGCCAGGCGGCCGAGAACCAGCTCAGGCTGCTCGAATCGCAGCTCGAGCCCCACATGCTGTTCAACACACTGGCCAACCTGCGCGTGCTGATCGGCATCGACCCGCCGCGGGCTCAATTGATGCTCGACCGCTTGATCGCCTTCCTGCGGGCCACGCTGGTCGCGTCGCGCGAGATTCGGCACCCGCTGTCGTCGGAGTTCGCCCGCATTGCAGACTACCTGGCGTTGATGAAGATCCGCATGGGCGATCGGTTGCAAACGCAACTGCAGCTGCCGCCCGAGCTGGCCGACTGGCCGGTCCCGCCGCTGCTGCTGCAACCGCTGGTAGAGAACGCCATCAAGCACGGCCTCGAACCCCATGTGGACGGAGGACGCCTGCATGTCAGCGCCGAGCGGCGCGGCGCGCATCTCGTGCTGCAGGTGCGCGACACCGGCGCCGGGCTGTCCGCAGGCGCCGCGAGTCCGCGCGGCACCCGCTTCGGACTGCAGCAGGTGCGCGAACGGCTCCACACGCTGCATGGCGCGGCCGCGACGCTCGACCTCGAGCCCGCCGCCGACGCCGAAGGCGGCACGCTCGCCACGATCCGCATTCCGCTGACGCCACCATGACGATCACCGCCCTCATTGCCGAAGACGAACCGCTGCTCGCCGCCGACCTGCGGGCCGAACTCGAACGCCTGTGGCCTGAGCTGCGGGTCGTTGCCAGCGTCGGCCACGGGGAGGCCGCGTGGCGAGAGACCCTCGCCCTGCAGCCGGACGTGCTGTTCCTCGACATCCGGATGCCGGGGATGACCGGGCTGGAGGCGGCCCAGGCGCTGGCCGAGGACTGGCCCGAAGACGATGCCCAGCCGTTCCCGCTGATCGTGTTCGTGACGGCCTACGACCAGTACGCGCTGCAGGCCTTCGACCGCGCCGCCGTGGACTACCTGGTCAAACCCGTGCAAAGCGAGCGCCTCGCGCAGACGTGCTCGCGCCTGCAAGCCGCGCTGCGGCAGCGCCACGGAACCTCGTCGCTGGACGGCCTGGTGCAGCAATTGCGCGGACTCGTCGGCAGCGGCGCCCCGGGAGCGCCGGCTCCGACGACGGCTGCAGCAAGCTTGCGCGTCATCCAGGCCGCCGCCGGCAGCGCGATCCACATGGTGCCGGTCGACGAGGTGCTGTACTTCGAAGCGGCCGACAAGTACGTGCGCGTGATCACCGCCGAACGCGAACACCTGATCCGCACGTCGCTGCGCGATCTTCAGCCGCAGCTCGACGCGCAGCGCTTCTGGCAGATCCATCGGGGGACCATCGTTCGCTGCGATGCCGTTGCCAGCGCCCTCCGAGACGAGTCGGGAAAGCTCACGCTGACGCTGAGAGGCCACGCCGACAGGCTCACCGTGAGCCGGCTCTACGCACATCGGTTCAAAGCGATGTAATCCTGTGACGCAATCGCGCTTTTCCCCGGTATTCATGGGGAGCTCGCGCCGGCGGGCCGCCTTACAATTCGCCTCCTCTCCGAGAAGATCAGGAAATTTCGTGTCGTCGTCCGCCCCACTCGCCATGTCCTCCAGCAACGCCCCGCCGCACTCCGCGCTCGAAGCGGAACTGGCCGGCCTGCTGGTCACGGCGCTGAACCTCGAGGTCGCGCCGGCCGAAATCGATCCTGAGGCGCCGCTGTACGGCGACGGACTCGGCCTCGATTCGATCGACATCCTCGAACTGGCCCTCGAAGTGTCTCGGCGCTACGGCTTCGAGCTGCGCTCCGACGATGCCGACAACGAGCGGATCTTCCACTCCCTGCGCAGCCTCTCGGCTCACGTCGCTCAACACCGCGTTCGGTAGGCGACGCGATGTCGCGGTGGCGCATCGGTCTCGGGCTGCTGTTGGCCGCCGCCTATGCCGTGCTTTGTCATCTGCTGCTGCTGCGTGCGGCCGGCCAGCCGTGGACGGTCGCCGTCCTGCTGGGTCCCTGGCTGCTGATCGGGTTCACCTGGGCATGGCGCCGGCGTCACGGCCTGGGGATAGGCGCTGTGCTGCTCGCCGCTCTCGGCGTGGGCGTGCTTGCGGTGCGCGGCGGCGTCGGCGACGTGACCCGCCTCTATCTGCTGCAGCATGCGGGCATCCACGCCGCGTTGTTCGTGAGCTTTGCGGTGACGCTGCGGCCCGGCCGCCTCTCGCTCATCACCCGCGTCGCGCAGCACGTTCACGGCACGCTGGCACCGGGCATGGCGGCATATACGCGACGGGTCACCGCCGCCTGGGCGCTGTACTTCATCGCGATGGCGACGGCCTCGGTCGTCGTCTACGCCGCCTGGCCGTGGTCCACGTGGTCGCTGTTGGCCAATGTGGTCACGCCGATCGCGATTGCCGCCTTGTTCGTCGGCGAGCACCTGCTGCGCTACCGGCTCCACCCCGAGTTCGAGCGCGCCTCGCTGGTCGACGCGATTCGCGGCTACCGGCACAGCGACCCGGTTCAGCGAGACGCACAGAGCGGCGGGCCGTGGAGGCGGACGTGAGCACCGCGATGCCGCTGCTGGCGGCAACGGATCTCGATTCGCCAATCGCCTGGCGCGCCGGCGTCCCGGTCAGCGCGGCGCAGTTCCTCGCCGATGCGGCGCAGCAGGCCGAGCAACTGCCGGCGCGCGGGGCCGTGGTCAACCTGTGTGTCGATCGCTACCGCTTCGCCGTCGGACTCGCTGCCGCCGTGATGCGGGGCCGGCTCAGCCTGCTGCCGCCGAACGCACTCGCCGACACCCTGGCGCGGCTGCGCGAATCCCATCCGCAGGCGATCGCCCTGGCCGACGACCCGGCGTTGGCCACGTCGCACATGCCGGTGCTGCAGGCGTCGCCTGCCCACGCCGCCGCGACCGACGTGACCATGCCTCGCATCGATGCGGTCCAGCCGGCGGCCTGCCTGCTGACCTCCGGCTCCACCGGGATGCCGCAACCGCACACAAAGTCCTGGGGTGGCCTGGTCCTCAATGTCCGCGCCGCCGCGCAGCGGCTCGCGCAGGTTCTGCAGCGCCCGTCGCTCGCCGGGATGAGCATCGTGGCGACCGTGCCGGCACAGCACAGCTATGGCCTGGAATCCACCGTGCTGCTGGCGCTGCTGGGCGGCGCGGCGTTCGACAACGGGCGGCCGTTCTACCCGGCCGACATCGCCCAGGCCCTGCAGCGCGTGCCCCGGCCGCGCGCCCTGGTGACGACACCGTTCCACCTGAAGACCCTGTTGCTCGCCGGCGTGGCGCTGCCGCCGGTCGATCTCGTGCTGTGCGCCACCGCGCCCTTGTCGCCGCAGCTCGCACTGCAGGCCGAGCGTTCGCTCGGCGGCCCGTTGGTCGAAATCTATGGCTGCACCGAGGCCGGTCAGGTGGCGACGCGCCGCACCGTCGAAAGCGAGGTCTGGGAGACCTTCGGTGAACTGCGCATTCATCGCGAGGACGGCGACGACGGCGAGCGCTTCGTCGTGCACGGCGGCCACGTGCTGTCGCCGACACCACTGGCCGACGTGCTGCAACTCGACGGCCCGCGACGCTTTCGCCTGCTGGGGCGCTCCAACGACCTGATCCATGTCGCCGGCAAACGAACCTCGCTGGCGCATCTGAACTACCACCTCAACAGCATCGAAGGCGTGACCGACGGCGCGTTCTGGCTGCCGAGCGAGGTCGCCGACGGCGTCGTGCGGCCGGTGGCCTTCGTCGTCGCACCGGCGTTGGACGCGGCGCAAGTCATCGCCGCGCTGCGCGCGCGCCTGGAAGCCGTGTTCGTGCCGCGACGCGTCGTGAAGGTGCCTGCGCTCCCGCGCGAGCCGACGGGCAAGCTGACCGAGCAGTCACTGCGGCAGCTGGCGCGGATGCACTTCGGCGGATCGGACGGAACATGGCCGGCGCAAGCACCGAACGCGTGACGGTGCTCTGCCGCATCGCCGCCGACCATCCGGCCTTTGCCGGCCACTTTCCCGGCCGGCCGCTGCTGCCGGGTGTGCTGCTGCTCGCCGAAGTGCTCGAGGCGGCGCGCGGCGTGCCGGCGCTGTCCGGACTGCTCGAGGCGCCGCTGACGCTGAAGGCGGCCAAGTTCCTCGCACCGGTGCAGCCGGGCAGCACGCTCGCGATCACGCTGCAAGCCGAAACGACGGGCTGGCGCTTCGAGGTGATGTGCGGCGAGGTCGTCGTCGCCAAGGGCCAGTTCGCGGCCGACGCGCCATGAACGACCGGCTCTCGCAGGCGACGGCCTCCGACGCGCATGGCGGCAGTTGGGCTCACGCGCCCGAACGCAGCAACGCGCTCGCGCTGCGCCTGATGCGATGGATCGCCGTGGGCTGCGGGCGGCGCGTGTCGCGCTGGGTCCTGCACCCGATCACGCTGTACTTCATGCTGTTCGCGCCGGGGCCGCGTCGCCACGCGAAGCGCTATCTCGGGCGTGCGCTGGGCCGGCCCGCGCGCTGGCGCGACGCGTACCGTCTGGTCTTCAACTTCACCGCGACCATCCTCGACCGCGTGTACCTGCTGCGCGAGCGAATGGACCTGTTCGACGTGCAGGTTCATTCCGAGGCGCTGGTGGACGCCACGCTGGCCGAGGGGCGCGGCGCCTTCCTGCTCGGCGCGCACATGGGCAGCTTCGAGGTGCTGCGTGCCGTGGGCCGCGACCGCGCCGGGCTGCGCATCGCGATGGTGATGTACCCGGACAACGCGCGCCTGATCAACGCGGCGCTGCGCGCGATCGCCCCGGCGTCGCGGCCCGAGATCATCGCGCTCGGCCGCAGCGACTCGATGCTGGCGGTGCGCGACTGGCTGGACGGCGGCGGCCTGGCCGGCATTCTGGGCGACCGGGCCCTGCCCGGCGAATCCGCACGTGGCAACGGCATTCGCGTCGACTTCCTCGGCCGCGAGGCCGTCTTCAGCGACGGCCCGTTCCGGCTGGCCGCCCTGCTGCGCCGCCGGGTGATCTTCATGGTGGGGCTTTACCTCGGGGGCAACCGCTACGATGTGCGCTTCGAAAGCCTGGCCGACTTCCGCGAGCGCCCCGCGAACGGCGCCGAGCGCGAGCGCCTCATCCGCGAAGCGGTACGGGCCTACGCCTCGCGGCTCGAGGCCCATTGCCGCGCGCATCCGTACAACTGGTTCAACTTCCATGACTTCTGGCACGAAGACCCGACACCATGAAGCAAGGTAGCGCCGCCCGCTGGGTCGCCGCGATCGCCGCGGCCTGCTGTGCGCTGCCGGCCCTCGCGTTCGATCTCGCGGAGTTGATGGCGATGCTTCAACGCAACCAGAGCGGCGAAGCGACCTTCGTCGAGCAGCGCTTCGTGAAGGGGCTGGACGCGCCCCTCACGGCGAGCGGCACGCTCAGTTTCGCCGCGCCCGACCGATTCACCCGCCGCACGCTGAAGCCGCGCGAAGAGTCGATGGTGGTCGAAGGCAACACCGTCACGATGTCGCGCAGCGGCCGCAGCCGCCGCATCGCGCTCGACGCCGCGCCCGAGATGGTGGGCCTCGTCGAGGCCGTACGCAGCACGTTGACCGGCAACGGCCAGACCCTGGAACGCTACTTCCGCCCGGACGTCAGCGGCAATGCCGAGCGATGGACACTCGATCTCGTGCCGCTGGAGCCTCGCTTCGCCTCGCAGGTGAGCAGCGTGCGCGTCGGTGGCACACGCTCCGAGGTCCGCAGCATCGAGATGCAACTCGGCGACGGCGACCACTCGCTGATGGTCATCGAACCGGTGCGACTCACCACCAGCGAGCCGGCAAAGCCCCCCGGCGCGGAGGCGTCGCGGCCGTGATCACGGCCGTGTCGCCGCGCTCCCGCGGCGCGCTGGCCCTCACGTTGTGGCTGGCCGCGATGGCACTCGGTGCCCTGCTGATCGCGCGGGCGCAGTTCAGCGCCGACCTCTCCGCCTTCCTGCCGGTCAGTCCCGATGCGCAGCAGCGCGTGCTGATCGAGCAACTGCAAAGCGGCGTCGCCGCGCGCACCTTGCTGCTCGGCATCGAGGGCGGCAGCGCGGAGCAGCGCGCCCAAGCGACGCGCACGCTCGCAGCCTCGCTGCGTGAGAGCGGCCTGTTCGAGCAGGTGCAAAACGGTGAGCCGGGCGACTGGGAGGCGGCCGGCGAACTGCTGTTCCAGCATCGCTACCACCTGAGCCCGGCGGTGGCGCCCGGGCGTTTCACGGTCGAAGGCCTGCGCGATGCGATCGACGAGACGCTGTCGCTGCTGGGCACACCGGCCGGCAGCGCCGTCAAGCCGCTGCTCGAACGCGACCCCACCGGCGAGACGCAGCGCATTGCCGAGGCGCTGATCCCCGCCAACGCCCCGCGCAGCGAAAACGGCGTCTGGGTGTCGCGCAGCGCACCCCGCGCACTGCTGTTGACGGTCACCCGCGCCGCCGGCGCCGATCTCGACGCGCAGGCCCAGGCGATCGAGCGCGCGCACAGCGCGTTCGCACCGCTGGCGGCCCAAGGTCTATCGCTGCAAGCCAGCGGCGCAGGCGTGTTCGCGGTGCAAAGCCGTGCGCAGATCGAGCGCGAAGTGAAGCTGCTCGCCGCCGTCGGCGTCGCGGCGATCGGCGGACTGCTGATGCTCGCATTTGCCTCGTTGCGCGCGCTGGCGGTGGCGCTGCTCCCCGTGGTCACCGGCATCGTCACCGGCGTGGCCGCGGTAAGCCTGAGTTTCGGCTCGGTGCACGGCATCACGCTGGGTTTCGGCAGCACGCTGATCGGCGAGGCCGTGGACTACGGCATCTACTACCTGATGCAGGCGCGCCCCACCGTCGGCAGCACGCCAGGCAGCGGTTGGCGGCGCTGGCGCGACGAGAACTGGCCGACCGTGCGGCTGGGGCTGCTGACTTCGGTGTGCGGTTTCGCCGCGCTGGTGTTCTCCGGCTTTCCGGGGCTGGCCCAGCTCGGCGTCTTCTCGGTGGCCGGACTGACCGGCGCCGCGCTCGCCACGCGGTTCGTCCTGCCGGTGCTGGTGCCGGACGGCGCGTCGGGCCAGGGCCTGCGGCGCCCTCTGGGGCGGCTCGGCGCCCACGCGGTGCAGGCATTGCCGCGCCTGCGCGGCTTGTTTCTGCTGCTCGGCCTGCTGTCGGCGGGGCTGCTCATCGCCCAGGGCGGCCAGCTGTGGCGCGGCGATCTGAATTCGCTGAGCCCGGTGCCGCGTGCGGCGCAGGAACTCGATTCGATGCTGCGCGCCGATCTCGGCGCGAACGACGCCGGCACCCTGGTCGTGGCCAGCGGCGCCGACCAGGAAACCGCATTGCGTGCCGCCGAGGCCGCCACGCAGCGACTCGATGCGCTCGTCGAACAGGGGCTGATCGCGGGGTACGAGGCACCGACACGCTTGCTGCCCAGCCAGGCCGCGCAACGTGCACGGCTGGCCAGCCTGCCACAGGCTGCGGAGCTGCGCGAACGGCTGGCACGGGCCACGCACGACGGGCCGCTGAACGCCGAGCGGCTGGCACCCTTCGTCGACGAGGTGCAGGCAGCGCGCGAGCGCCCTGTCCTGACCCGCGCGTCGCTCGCCGGTAGCCCCCTTGCTTCGGCGGTCGACGCGTTGTTGTTCGAGCGTCCCAACGGCGGCTGGACGGCGTTGATTCCGTTGCAGCCCGGCAGTGCCGACGTCGACCCGGCGCGCGTGCGGCAGGCCTTGCAGCACTTGCATGGAGACCCTTCCGCCGGGGAGATCCAGGTCGTCGCCGTCGCTGACGAACTCAACCAGCTGTATGCGACGTATCTGCGCGAGGCGCTGACGCAGGCGCTGCTCGGCGCCGTCGCGGTGGTCGTCGTGCTGGCCTTGCACCTGCGTTCGGGTCGCCGCCTGCTGGCGGTGTGCCAGCCGCTGGCCTTGGCGGTGCTGCTGACGCTGGGCGGCCTGGCGCTGCTCGACGTCGCCCTGGGCATCCTCCACCTGGTCGGACTGCTGCTGGTGGTCGCCGTCGGGTCGAACTACGGGCTCTTCTTCGCTCGACTCGACGCAGAGGGCGGCATCGACGACGACACACTGGCCTCGCTGATGCTCGCGAACCTGACGACGGTCGTGTCGTTCGGGCTGATCGCGCTGTCGCACATCCCCGCGCTGTCGGCGATCGGCCGCGTGGTGGCGCCCGGTGCGCTGCTCGCGCTGCTGCTGGCGGCGGTGTTCTCGCGCATGGCACGGCCGCGCGCCCCGGTCCGCCGGTAGTGCCGGTTCGGAGCCCTCGCGCGCTTCGTCGGCCGGCCTCGAAGGCCAATACCGCCTGTGGGAAAATCCCGCCTCCGCAGTTGCTGTCCCGCGCCCGGCTCACCGAATGTCCCACGCCCCTCCGTTGAAGGCTGCTGCCTGGCCGATGCCGATCATGCTGCGCGCGAGCGTGGGCTTGCACGGCCTGGCCGCCGGCGCTGCCGTGGCGTGGCCCGAGGCTGCGGCGTGGGCGCTGGGCGGCGTCGCGCTGAACCACGCGGCCATCACCGCGGCCGGCCTGTGGCCGCGCAGCAGCCTGCTCGGGCCGAACGTCACGCGATTGAGCGCCGCCTGCGCCGCGCGCGGCGACATCGCACTGACGCTCGACGATGGCCCGGACCCGGCCGTCACGCCGCAGGTGCTCGACCTGCTCGACGAGCAGCACACACGCGCCACCTTCTTTTGCATTGCAAAACGGGCGCAAGTCCACGCCGCGCTGACGCGCGAGATCGTCAGGCGCGGCCACAGCGTGCAGAACCACAGCCACCTGCACCGCCACAACTTCGCGCTGCTCGGTCCACGCGGATTTGCAAGCGAAGTCGAGCGGGCGCAAGACGTGCTGAGCGACCTGACCGGCCAGCGGCCGACCTGTTTTCGCGCGCCGGCCGGCTTGCGCAACCCCTTCCTCGATCCGGTGCTGCACCGCCTCGGCCTGACGCTGGTGAGCTGGACGCGGCGCGGTTTCGACACGCGGGAGCGCGATCCGAAGCGTGTGCTGGCGCGCCTCACGAACGGCCTGTCGGGCGGCGACATCCTGCTGCTGCACGACAGCCACAGCGCACGTTCGACAAGCGGTCGCCCCGTCGTGCTCGACGTGTTGCCTCGGCTGCTGGCGCAATGCCGGCAGGCGGGGCTGCATGGCGTGACGCTGGCCGAGGCGCTGCCGGCGCGTGGCGGAGCGAGCGCAGCATGAGCAGCGGCCGCATCTCGCAACACGCCGGCACGCGGCTCGCTCCCGACACCCCGGGTGCCGACGAAGCGTGGCGCGAGCTGCACCGCGCGGCATGCGCGCCGTACCGCGCCGCGGGGCGCTTTGCCTGGCATTTCGCGCGCGGCAAGCTGGGCCGCGACCCGGTGTTCAGAGGCATGCTCGAGCGCGGCGACCTGCCTGCTCGCGCCCGGGTGCTCGACATCGGCTGCGGCCAGGGCCTGCTGGCGAGCCTGCTCGCCGCGATCGACGTGCAGGCCCGCGGGCGCTGGCCCGTGGGCTGGCCCGCTGCGCCGGCGGGCACGAGCTACACCGGCATCGAACTGATGCAGCGCGACGTGGTGCGTGCGCAGGCCGCGGTCGGCCATTTGCCGAGCGGGCCCCGCTTCGTCTGCGCCGACATGTGCTCGGCCGAGTTGCCGGCCTGCGACGTGGTCGTCATCCTCGACGTGCTGCACTACGTCGACCACGAAGCGCAGGAAGGCGTTCTGACCCGCGTTCGCGATGCCTTGCTGCCGCACGGCAGATTGCTGCTGCGCGTCGGCGATGCGGCGAGCCGGCGCGGCTTTGCCGCCAGCCAATGGGTGGACCGCATCGTGACGATGGTGCGCGGACACCGCGTTCCGCCGACGTTCGGCCGCCCGCTGCACGAATGGACCGCCCTGCTCCAGAAGCTCGGCTTCGTTGTCAACGGCGTGCCGATGAGCCGGGGCACCCCGTTCGCCAACGTGCTGCTCGTCGCCGACCTGCCATGATGCCGCTCCCCGTCAGTGCCTACACCGTGACGAGCGCCTTGGGCACGGGCCGCGACGCGACGCTCACCGCCCTCCGCGCGGGCCGCTCGGGCCTTGCGCGCAAGCCGTTCGAAACGGCGGAGGTGGACACCTGGTTCGGCGAGGTGCCCGGCGTCGACGCCGAGCATCTGCCTGCGGACCTGGCCGACTTCGATTGCCGCAACAACCGGCTGGCCTGGCTGGCGCTGCACGCCGACGGGTTCGCCACGAATGTCAGGGCCGCGCGCGAGCGCCACGGCGCGCATCGCGTGGGCGTTTTCCTGGGCACCAGCACCTCGGGCATCTTGCAGGCCGAACTTGCCTACCGCCGGCGCGATCCTCACAGCGGCGCACTGCCGCCCGACTTCCACTACGCGCAGACGCACAACACCTATTCGGTCGCGGCCTTCGTACGCCGCGCGCTGGACCTGCGCGGGCCGGCCTTCGTCGTGTCGACCGCCTGCTCGTCCAGCGCCAAGGTCTTCGGTAGCGCGGCCCGGATGATCGAACTCGGCTTGATCGACGCCGCAGTGGTCGGCGGCGTGGACAGCCTGTGCCTGACCACGGTCTACGGATTCGACTCGCTGGAACTGTTGTCTTCCGACGTCTGCCGGCCCTGGGACGCGCATCGCCACGGGCTGTCGCTCGGCGAGGGCGCCGCCTATGCCTTGCTGGAACGCGAGGCTGCCGACCCCGCGGCATGGCTGCTGGGCGTCGGCGAGAGCAGCGACGGCCACCACATGAGCAGCCCGCACCCCGAGGGCGCGGGTGCCGCAGAGGCGATGCGCGAGGCGCTGGCGCAGGCCGGCCTCGAAGCCGCGCAGGTCGACTACCTCAACCTGCACGGAACCGCCACGCCGAACAACGACGCTGCCGAAGACCTCGCCGTGCAGACGGTGTTCGGAAGCCGCCTGCCGTGCAGTTCGACCAAGGGCGCGACCGGCCACACGCTGGGTGCGGCCGGCGGTGTCGAAGCGGCGATCTCGATGCTGACGCTGCAGCACAGCCTGCTGCCGGCGGGGCTCAACGTCGAACAGATCGACCCGGCGCTGCAGGCCAACTACCTGCTGCAGGCATGCCGCGCGCCAGTC
>DATKCI010000072.1:0-12214 GCA_035513255.1 Piscinibacter sp.
CAGCACAAGGTCGCCACGCCGGCCAACTGGCGCGACGGCGACGACGTGATCATCGCCGGCTCGGTCAACGACGAAGATGCGAAGAAGCTGTTCCCGGCCGGCTGGAAGACGCTGAAGCCGTACTTGCGTGTCGTGAAGCAGCCTGGCCGCTGAACCGCCGCGAAAAATCAACGCTCCAGCGGCGCGAGTGTGATTTGCACGCCCTTGGAGGTGATCGAAATCTCCCCCGGCTTCACGCCGCGCCCCTCCGCCGTCTTCAAGTCGCTCGGCTTGAAGCGGTAGACGACCGCGTCTTCGAGCATCTGCTCGGCGATCAAGGTGCCCAGCCGCGAGATGCCGCTTTCCTTCGGCGACGGCAGGTCGTCGATGTGCAGCTCGTTGACCTTCACCTGCGTCATGCGCATCGCCTTCGCGAGGTCGTCGTAGCGCAGCCCGTAGTCGACCGACATGCGGCCCCGGTAGGTCTTGCCGCTCATGCGCTCGGTCGTCGCGACGGCGAGCTCGGTCGACAGGCGGTTGCTGAACGGCAGCAGCCGCACGCGCGGGCTGTCGACCCGAACGTCCAGCACCTCCAGCAGGCGCCGCTGCATCGGCCCGCGCTCGGCGAGCAGGCGGCTGATCTCGGCTTCGGAGAACGTCATCGTGCGCTCGCCGTCAATGGACGCGCAGCCCACCATCAGCAGCGTGGCGAGCATCGCGAACGCGAGGCCTCGTTGTGCGAGGAAAAGTTTCATTCGTACCTCAATGCTTGTATCGGCAACAGCGCCGCAGCCCTCCGTGCGGGGTAGAAGCCGAAGAAGACGCCCACCGCCGCCGAGAAGCCGGCGGCCAGAAGGATAGACGAACCCGTCAGCGCGACGTTCCAGCCGGCGAATGCCGCCACTGCCCACGTGGCCGCCGCGCCGAGCAGCACGCCGATCGCGCCGCCGATCACGCTGAGCGTAATCGCCTCGATGAGGAACTGCACCAGGATGTCGCGGCTCCGCGCGCCGACCGCCATGCGCAGGCCGATCTCGCGCGTTCGCTCGGTCACGCTGACCAGCATGATGTTCATGATGCCGATGCCGCCGACGATCAGGCTCACGCCGGCCACCGCGGCGAGCAGCAGCGTCATCACGCGGCTCGATGCCTCCTGCGCCTGCAGGATCTCGGTCAGGTTGCGCACCGTGAACGTGTCGTCGGCGCCGGGCGAGAGCCGCTGTCGCTGGCGCAGCAGCTGGCGGATGCCCTCCTCGGCGGCCTGCATGCTCTGGCCTTCGATCACTTTCACGTTGATCGTGGCCACCCGACGCAGCTTGCCGGCATTGCCGCCCTGGAGGCGGTTGCGCAACGTGGAGATCGGCACGATCACCGTGTCGTCCTGGTCCTGGCCGAAGGCGTTCTGCCCCTTGCTCGCCAGCAGCCCGACGACCGTGACCGGCACGTTGCGGATGCGCATGACCTGGTCGATGGGATCCGCGTCGCCGAACAGCTGCGCCGCGACCGTCTGACCGATGAGGGCGACCTTGCCGGAGCCCTGCATCTCGGCCGCCTCGAACGCGCGGCCGGCGGCGAGCGGCCAGTCGCGCGCCTCGAGATAGTCGCTGGTCGTGCCGGTGACCGACGTGCTCCAGTTCGCGTTGCCGGCGACGAGTTGCGCCGTCGTGCGGCTGGTCGGTGCGGCGACCTGCACCTCGGGCACCTCGCGCGCGATCGCCTCGGCGTCGTCTTCGGTGAGGTTCTGGCCGGTCTGCGCGCCCATGCGGGCGCCGCCGGCCGTCTGCGTGCCCGGCAGCACCAGCATGATGTTGGAGCCGAGCGACTTCATCTGCTCCGCCACGCGCTGCTGTGCGCCGCTGCCGATCGCGATCATCGTGATCACGGCGGCCACGCCGATGATGATGCCGAGCATCGTCAGCATGCTGCGCAGCAGGTTGGCCGCCAGAGCGCGCAGCGCCGAGCGGAAGGCGGCGAACGCGTTCATGCGCTCACCGCTTCGGCGCGGTCCGCATGCCCCGGCTGCGCCACGTCCTCGAGGATGCGCCCGTCGCGAAACACGATGCGCCTGCGCGCCCATGCCGCGATGTCCGATTCGTGCGTGACCAGCGCCACCGTCATGCCTTGTTCGTTGAGCCCCGCCAGCACCCGCATGATGTCGTCGGAGGTCTGCGAGTCGAGCGCCCCGGTCGGCTCGTCGGCGAGGATCAGCGTCGGCCGGTTCACCAGCGCACGCGCGATCGCGACACGCTGCTGCTGGCCGCCCGACAGCTCGGCGGGCGTGTGGTTCGCCCTCTCCTCCAGGCCCACGCGGCGCAGCGCCTGCAGCGCACGCTCGCGGCGTTCGGCGGCGGCCACATTGGCATAGAGCATCGGCAGCTCGACGTTCTCCACCGCCGACGTGCGCGGCAGCAGGTTGAACTGCTGGAACACGAAGCCGATGCGGCGGTTGCGGATGGCGGCGAGCTCGTCCGGCTGCATCGCCTCGACAGCGACGCCGGCCAGGCGGTACTCGCCGCCGGTCGGCCGGTCCAGGCAGCCCAGGATGTTCATCAAGGTCGACTTGCCCGACCCCGAAGCGCCCATGATCGCGACGAACTCGCCTTCGGCGATGTCCAGCGACACGCCGCGCAGCGCATGCACGACGCTGTCGCCCATCGCATACGTCTTGGTGATGTCGCGCGCCTCGATCAGCGCGTGCGTGGATCGACCGTCCATCAGAACATCATCCGCGGTCCCGCCGGCGGACGGGCCGCACCCGATCCGGCGCCCGGCGTCACGGTGCCGACGATCACCTGCGCTCCTTCGATCAGCTTCGCCGCGGACGGCGAGTCCCCCGGCACGACGAGCTCGGTGAAGCTGCCGTCGGTGATGCCGGTGCGCACGTTCAGCGCCTCCGGCTGGCCGGCGCCGACCAGGTAGATGCGCCCGCGCTGCGACGCGGCGCCGGCGCGTGCTCGCACCATGCCGGGCTGGCGGCCGTCGTTCGGCGCGCTGGCCCGCACGGCAGGCGCCTCCACGCCGGGCAGGCGCACCCGCAGTGCCGCGTTCGGCACCTTCAGCACGTCGTCGCGCGTCTCGGTGACCAGTTTCACGTTGGCCGTCATGCCCGGCAGCAGCCGCGCGCCGGTGTTCGAGAACGCGACGACGACCGTGTAGGTGATGACGTTCTGCGTGTTCGTCGCGGCCTGTCGCACCTGGTTCACCTGGCCTTCGAAGCTGCGGCCGGGAAAGGCATCCACCGTGAAGGTCGCCGGCTGGCCCGCGCGCACGCGGCTGATGTCGGCCTCGTCGATCGCCACCTGCACCTGCATGTCGTTCAGATTCTGTGCGATGACGAACAGCTCCGGCGCCTGCAGGCTTGCGGCCACCGTCTGGCCGAGCTCGATGCTGCGTTTGATGACGACACCGTCCACCGGCGAGCGGATCTCGGTGCGCTCGATGTCGATCCTCGCCTGCGCCACCAGCGCCTCGCGCTGCTTCACCGCGGCCTGCGCGCTCGCGATCTGCGCCTGCGCGACCTGCGCCTGCGCCTGTGCGGCCTTCACCGAGGCGCTCTGGCTCGCGACCAGCGCGCGCGAGGTGTCCAGTTGGGCCGCCGAGACGAAGTTCTGCGCGACCAGTTCCTGATTGCGCTGCAGGGCCCGCTGCGCCTCGGACAAGTCCACCTGCACGCGCGACACGGCGGCGTTCGCCGCCATCGCGTTCGCCTGCGCGTTGAGCACCGCAGAGCGCGCCGCGTCGAGATCGGCCTGCACCTGGCGCAGCCTGTAATGGAAGGACTCCGGGTCGATGCGCGCGATCAGTTGTCCGGCCTTGACCTCGGTGTTGAAGTCGACGAACAGCTCCTTGATCTGTCCCGACACCTGCGTGCCGACCTGCACCTGCGTCACCGGCGTGACCGTGCCGGAGGCGGCGACCGTGGCCTGCAAGGAACCGCGTTCGATCGGCGCCATGCGGTAGCTGACCGCGTCGGTGCCGCCGCGCGCGAACCACCAGGCGCCGCCGCCCACTACGATGGCGGCCAACGCCGCCGCAACGATCCATCGGCTTCGATTCATGGCCGGGATTTTCCGGTGCCCGCTCGCTTCGCAAGGTCCACTTCACCGATCTTTACCCCAACGCAAACCACGGCAACCGCCGGCGCCCTTACCGTGGCTGACGGCACCGTGCGACTTGACCCCTACCCGCCCTGCGGCTACATTACTGACCAATCAGTCATTATCTCGGCATGACCTCTTCGCCTCCCCCGTCGACACGGCAGCGCCGCAAGGAAGCCCGCCCGCAGGAACTGCTCAGCGCGGCCCTCGAACTCTTCGTGGAGAAGGGCTTCGCGGCCACGCGCTCCGAAGAGGTGGCCGCGCGCGCCGGCGTCGCCAAGGGCACGCTGTACCTGTACTACCCCAGCAAGGAAGACCTGCTGAAGGCGGTCGTGCGCGAGAACCTCGGCGCCCTCGTGACCGAAGGCGCGACGATCGCCGGCACCTTCGCCGGCTCGACGCAGGAACTGCTGGTGCTGCTGATGCAGACCTGGTGGGAGCGCGTGGGCAATACGCCGGCATCGGGCATCTTCAAGATCGTCATCACCGAGATGGGCAACTTCCCCGACTTTGCCCAGTTCTATCTGCACGAGGTGATCGAGCCGGTGCGCGCCCTCTTCACGCGTGTGCTCCAGCGAGGCATCGACAGCGGCGAACTGCGGCCGGTGAACCTGTTCGAGACCGTGCACATCCTGATCTTTCCGATGCTGATGCTGTGCCTGCACAAACATTCGCTGGGTGCCTGCCCGGGCATGGGCCAGTTGATGGACCCGCGGGGATTCATCGACACGCACGTCGACGTCGTCGTACGTGGATTGATGGTGCGTCCCGAGGCGGGCCTGCCGGCGGGCAAGAAGACCGGCAAGCGCGGATGAGCAACCGCCGCGCCCCGACCCCAATAAAATGCGAGGCTTTGCGCCCGCCGCGCCCTTCGCGAGAAAGCCCGCCATGAACATCGAACAAGCCCGCTTCAACATGATCGAGCAGCAGATCCGCCCTTGGGACGTGCTCGACCCCGGCGTGCTGTCGCTGCTCGCGGTGGTCAAGCGCGAGGACTTCGTGCCGGCGGCCTACCGCGCGCTCGCCTTCGTCGACACCGAGGTGCCGCTGCCCGCCGGCCAGAGCATGCTCGCGCCCAAGGTCGAAGCCAGGCTGCTGCAGCACCTCGCGGTGCACAAGCACGAACGCGTGCTCGAGGTGGGCGCCGGGTCGGGCTACATGGCGGCGCTGCTCGGGCACAAGGCCCAACAGGTCACCACGCTGGACATCGTGCCGGAGCTGGTGGCGTTCGCACGCGCCAACCTGCAGCGCAGCGGCACGATGAACGTGAACGTGCGCGAGGCGGACGGCTCGCGCGGCCTGCCCGAAGAAGGCCCGTTCGACGTGATCCTGCTGTCCGGCTCGGTGCCCGAAGTGCCGCCCGCGCTGCTCGCGCAGCTGAAGGTCGGCGGCCGGCTCGCCGCGATCGTCGGCCAGCTTCCGATCATGCGAGCGATGCTGTTCACGCGCGCGACCGAGCACGATTTCGGCAGCGTCGCGCTGTTCGACACGGTCGCGCCGCGCTTGTCCGGCTTCGACGAACCCTCGCGTTTCAAGTTCTGATGAGCCAGCTCGCCGTCCAGGACCTGCAGGCCCACTGCGCCGCCGCGCGCGCGCTGCTGCTGGACGTTCGCGAGCCTTGGGAGATCGACCTGGCCGCGCTGTCGCTGCCTGGCGTGGCGCACAAGCACATTCCGCTCGGCCACATTCCGGATCGGCTGGACGAGCTCGACCCCTCGCAGTCCATCGTCTGTATTTGCCATCACGGGGTGCGAAGTCTGCAAGTCGTCGCATTTCTGAAGCGGCAGGGATTCGAGTCGGTCTATAACCTCGCCGGCGGCATCGACGCCTGGTCCGCGCATGTCGACCCGGGCGTGCCGCGGTATTGAAGCCACAAGCAAAAAACCCAAGGAAGAACCACCATGCCCGTCAAGCGCCGCCGACTCTCGTTCTCCGTCCCTCGCCTCGCGCCGCTGGTGCTGGGCATCGTCGTGGGGCTGGGGCTGAGCGCTACGGCACGGGCGCAAAGCCTGTACGAGCTGTACGAAGCGGCGCGCGGCTTCGATGCGCCCTACCTCGCGGCGCGCTCCGCGGCGGACTCGGCGGTCTACCGGGTCGAGCAGGTGCATGCGCGGCGGCGGCCGCAGCTGGCGCTCGGCCTGAGCGCCGGCCGCGGCACCAGCGACAGCGACAGCGGCGACGTCACGTCGAGATCGACCGCCGCCGACCTCAGCGGCACGCAAAGCCTCTTCAACCGCCCGCTCGACATCGCGATCAACCAGGCCGACAAGAGCCTGGAGGTCGCGAAGGCCGACGTGGTGGCCGCCGAACAGGACCTGATCGTCCGCGTGGCGCAGGCCTACTTCGACGTGCTGGCGGCGCAAGACACGCTGGAGACCGCGCAGGCCAACCAGCGCGCCATCTCCGAGCAATTGGCGTCGGCCAAGCGCAACTTCGAGGTTGGCACCGCGACGATCACCGACACGCGCGAGGCGCAGGCCCGCTCCGACCTCGCCACCGCGCAGGAACTCCAGGCGGACAACGACCTGCGGGCCAAGCGCATCGCGCTGGACACGCTGGTGGGCCGCAGCGGCGTGTCGCCGAAGCCGCTGGCCGTCCCGGCGAACTTCGCGCCGCTGGTGCCGGGCACCGTCGAAGAGTGGGTCGCACCGACCGACACCGCGCCACCGGTGCGCCGGGCGCGCGTGCAGTACGAAGTGGCGCAACTCGAGACCGAGCGGGCTCGCGCCGCGCGGCTGCCGACGGTCGGGCTCAGCGGCAGCGTGGGCCGCGGGCACACCTCCGTGTCGCCGGCCTCGCCGTTCACCACCTCCGGCTCGGACACGACGACGCGGATCGGCGTGAGCCTGAACCTGCCGCTGTTCACCGGCTTCGAAACGCAGAACCGCATCAAGGAAACGCTGCAACTCGAGGACCAGGCGCGCAACCTGCTCGAAGCGGCGCGGCGAACCCAGGCGCAGCAGGCGCGCGTCGCCTACTTCGGCGTCGAGTCGCTGCAGGCACAGGTCACGGCGCTCGAAGCGGCCGAAGCGTCCAGCCTGCTGGCGCTGGAGGCGACCCAGCTCGGCTACAAGGTCGGTGTGCGCGTCAATCTCGACGTGCTGAATGCCCAGACACAGCTCTTCAATGCACGGCGCGACCTCGCGCGGGCACGCTACGACGTGCTGGTCAACAGCCTGCGGCTGCGGCAGGCCGCCGGAACGCTGATGCCCGACGATGTGCTGCAGGTCAACCAACTGCTCGCGAAGTAGTCGAGGACCGTCATCCGGCGAACGTCGTCATCCCGGCGAACGTCGTCATCCCGGCGAACGCCGTCATCCCGGCGAACGCCGGGATCCACTGCTCGCCCGCTCACTGGGGTTCGAAGCGCCGAGGTCCGCCGAAGGTGGATCCCGGCTTTCGCCGGGATGACGATCTGGGTTCGACAGCAACTCGCCGATGGCTTGCGCCATGCGCCGCGCCGCACCGCGATGCTGCGCCGCGAACGCCAGCGAGCGCGCAGATGCCTCACCGCCGCGATGGGCGTCGGCCAGCATGGACAGCGCCTGCGCCACGCCCTCACTCATGTCTGCGACCCTGATCGCCGCGCCCACCGCCTGCGACAGCTCGGCCGCCTCGGCGAAGTTGAAGGTGTGCGGGCCCATCACCACCGGACAGCCGCAGGCGGCGGCCTCGATCAGGTTCTGCCCACCGAGCGGGGCGAAACTGCCCCCGAGCAGCGCCGCCTGCGCGAGCGCGTAGTACAGCGGCATCTCGCCCATCGAATCGCCGAGCCAGACGTCGGCCGCCGATGCGGACGGCGGCGGCGCATCGGTCCAGGCGCTGCGCCGCACCAGCGCGAGCCCGGCGGATTCGAGCAGCGCAGTGACCTCCTCGAAACGCTGCGGGTGACGCGGCACGACCACGAGCAACGGCTTCGCGGCCAGCGCCCCGGTTTGTTCGAGCCAAGCGGAAAGAAGCATCGCTTCCTCGCCTTCGCGCGTCACTGCGGCCAGCACGACCGGCCGGCCCAGCGCGGCGCGCCAGGCGCGGCCCTGCGCGAGCAGGCCTTCGTCGGGGGCCATGTCGAACTTCAGGTTGCCGCTGACGACGACGCGTCGCGCGCCGGCCGCCTCCAGCCGCTTCGCATCGGCCTCGGTTTGCGCGAGCACCAGCGCGAGCTGCTCCACGGCCGGGCGCATCACCGCGGCAAGCCGCTGCCCCTGGCGCTGGCTCTTCTCGCTCAGCCGTGCGTTGGCGAGCACCATCGTCACGCCGTGGCGGCGGGCCGCATGCAGCAGGTTGGGCCAGATCTCGGTTTCCATCAGCACACCGACGGCGGGTCGGAACTGGCGAAAGAAGCGGTCCACCACGCCCGGCGTGTCATACGGCAGCCAGGCCTGCCGATCGCCGTCGGCCAGCAGGCCACGACCGGCTTCGCGCCCGGTGGCCGTTCCGTGAGTCAACAGCAGCCGCATGCCCGGATGCCCTGCGCGCAACGCGTCGATCAGTGCCGACGCGGCCCGCGTTTCTCCCAACGAAACCGCATGCACCCAGAGCCAGCCCTCCGACGGCGCCTCGCCGTAGCGGCCCAGCCGTTCGGTCATCGCGTGGCGGTACAGTGGCTCGGCGCGGCCGCGCCACCACAGGCGCATCACGTACAGCGGCTTCAGCACCGCCAGCAGCGTCGAATAGCTGCCGCGTGCCAGGTGATGCCGCATGCCCTTCACCCCTGCCCCGCGAGCCGGAATGCCGCACGCACCCGCAGCCAGGCGTTCCAGACGGTGTCGACGTCCGGGGCCGGCCGGCCTTCGATCGATACCTGATGCGAGTGCCCGTGCTCGGCCAGCGGGCCCGTGCGCCACGCGGTCGGGAAGTTGTAGATCTGCACGTGCGGCAGATCCAGGGCGACGGCAATGTGGCTCAGACCGCTGTCCACGCCGATCACGCCGTGCGTCGCGCCCATGCGGTCGGTCACGGCATCGATGTTCATCTCGGGCCAGACCTCGCAGGCGGGGCCGAGCGCCGCCGCGAGCCGCTGCGCCCGTGCATGTTCCTCCGGTCCGGCATGCGGCAGCGCGATGTGCCAGCCGGAGGCCATCACGCGGCGGCCGATCTCGATCCAGTTCTCTTCGGGCCACAGCTTGTCGTCGCGCGAGCTGCCGTGCACCAGCACCATCGTGCGTTCGGTCGCCTCCAGCATCTGCGAGCGCAGACCGAAGCGAGGTGGCCCCTGCACGGCATAACCGAAGACTTCGGCCGCCAGCAGGCGCGCGCGATCGAGCGCATGAATGCGCGGCTCGACGGGAATCGCGTGATGGACGAGCCAGCGCGCCGGCCGCTCGTAGGCCGAGCCTTCGGTCTGGTTGGCCAGGCCGTAGCGGGTGCCGCGCGCGAGGCGCGCGACGAGCGCCGACTTGGTGAGACCTTGGAAGTCGATGATCGCGTCGTAGCGTTCGCCCCGCATCGCATCGCGAAACTCGCGCCACTCGTGGCGCACCGGCGAGGTCCACCATCCCTTGCGCCAGCGCCGCAGCGCACACTCGATGCTGCTGTGGATGCCCGACACGCGCCGCACCAGCGGCGCGAATCCCGGTTCGACGACCCAGTCGATCAGCGCATCCGGATAGGCCGTGCGGATGTCGTTCACCACCGGCATCGTGTGGACCACGTCGCCGAGGGATGAGAGCTTGACGATCAGGACACGCAACGGGTGCTGCTCAGTGCGCGGCCGCGGCAACTTTGGCGTCGGGCTTCACGAGGCGCAGCGCGGCCATGAACGCGGTCTCGATGCGGTGCAGCGCGTCGGACGTGTGGCCCTCGAAGCGCAGCACCAGCACCGGCGTCGTGTTCGACGCGCGGATCAGACCGAAGCCGTCGTCGTACTCGGCGCGCACGCCGTCGATCGTGATGATCTCCTTCGCGCCCGGAAACTCCGCCGTTTCGAGCAGCTGCTGCACGATCTTCTGCGCCTCGCCTTCGGCGCACGGCACGTTCAGCTCCGGTGTGCTGTAGCTCGTCGGCAGCGCGTTGAGGACCGCGCTCGGGTCCTTGCTGCGCGAGAGGATCTCGAGCAGCCGCGCGGCGGTATAGGTGGCGTCGTCGAAGCCGTACCAGCGCTCGGCGAAGAAGATGTGGCCGCTCATTTCGCCGGCGAGCGGCGCGCCGGTTTCCTTCAGTTTGGCCTTCACCAGCGAATGGCCGGTCTTCCACATCAGCGGCTTGCCGCCGGCCTGGCGCACCCACGGGGCGAGGCGCTGCGTGCACTTCACGTCGTAGATGATCGTCTCGCCGGGATTGCGCGACAGCACGTCGGTAGCGAACAGCATCAGCTGGCGATCGGGGTAGATGACCTGGCCGTCCTTGGTGACCACGCCCAGGCGGTCGCCGTCGCCGTCGAACGCGAGCCCGATCTCTGCATCAGTGCTTTGCACGACGCGGATCAGGTCCTGCAGGTTCTCGAGCTTGCTCGGGTCCGGATGGTGGTTCGGAAAATCGCCGTCGACCTCGGAGTACAAGTCATTCACCGTGCAGCCCAGCGCACGCAGGATGCCCGGCGCGGACGCGCCGGGAATGCCGTTGCCGGAATCGACTGCGATCTTCATCTTGCGAGAAAGCTTGCAGTCGCCGACGATGCGGTGCGTGTACTCCCGCAGGATGTCCATCGCCGCCGAACGGCCGGGCGCGCTCACGTAGTCTTCGGCCTCGATGCGCCGGCGCAGCTTCTGGATGTCCTCCCCGTAGATCGCACGGCCGGCGAGCACCATCTTGAAGCCGTTGTAGTCCTTGGGGTTGTGGCTGCCGGTCACCTGGATGCCGCTGTTGCACCCATGTTGGCCGCGTGTGGCGGCCACGTAGTACAGCATCGGTGTCGTCACCGCGCCGATGTCGACGACGTCCAGCCCGGTCGACGCCAACCCGCGGATCAGCGCGGCGGCGAGGCCGGGACCCGACAGGCGACCATCGCGACCCACCGCCACGGCGCGTTCGCCGGCCGCCACCGCCTCGGTGCCGAAGGCGCGGCCGAGGTGCTCGGCCATGGTTTCGTCGATCGTCTGGCCGACGACACCGCGGATGTCATAGGCCTTGAAGATGGAAGCAGCGACGTTCATTGAACTCTCCTTGGCACGCGATTGTAGGGATGTCGTTGCGCTTGCCGTTCGTCGCGCCGGCCGTCGATTCGTCGCCGCACGCAAGCCGCCCGCCCGGTGCCTGCCTACACTGCCGCTCCATGACGATCGACCGGCAGACCCTGCGTGCATCCTGGCGTGCCTGGTGGAGCCAGGACATGGAGCGCTGGGGGCCGTACTGGCTGCAGCTGCTGTGGACGCTGTTGTTCTCGGCCGGACTGAACCTCGTGTTCACCGTGCTCGGTTTCGTCGTCAACGCACGCAAGCTCTCCGACTGGCTCAGCCTGTCGAACTGGGCCTACTGGTACGGGCGCATCTTCGTCATCACGCTGACGATCGCCGTGCTGATCCACCTGCTGTTCGAGCTGACCGCCACGTGGATCGGCCGACGGCGCATCAAGTCCTTCACGCGCCGCCAGCGCAACGCCTACTTCACGATCGTTCCGCTGGTCGGCGTGTACCTCGGCTGGCCGCTCGGCTATGCGCTCGCCGGCTGGCAGATCAGCGACATCTGGAGCGGCGGCAACATGATCGTCGGCTCGCTGCTGCTGTCGGGCGCCGTCACCTGGCTGATGTCGGTCTACTGGAGTGTGCGGCAACGCGAAACCGAGGCCGAGGTGCGCGCGACCGAGGCGCACTTGAAGCTGCTGCAGGCGCAGATCGAGCCGCACTTCCTGTTCAACACGCTGGCCAACGTCGTCAGCCTGATCGACCACGACGCGCCGCGCGCGAAGCAGATGCTGGAGTCGTTCGTCGACTACCTGCGCGGCTCGCTGAACCAGTTGCGTCACGGCGACACCTCGCTGGGGGCCGAGCTCGACATGGCTCAGTCCTATCTCTCACTGATCGGCATGCGCATGGCCGATCGCCTGCGCTGGCGCATCGAGGCGAGCGCCGAGGCGCGCGAGCTGCGCTTGCCGCCGCTGCTGCTGCAGCCGCTGGTGGAGAACGCCGTGCATCACGGGTTGGAACCGAAGCTCGACGGCGGCGAACTGCTTGTTCGCGCCGAGGTGGACGCCGGCCGCCTGC
>DATKCI010000073.1:0-13300 GCA_035513255.1 Piscinibacter sp.
TGGACATGTAGTCCGGCAGCCAGAGGACGCCCAGCCCGGCCAGGCCGGCCGCGAGGTAGGCGTTGCCGTCGTCGACCGCCAACACGTGGCGACCCTGCACTTCGATGCTCTCGCCGTCGCGGTGAAGGGGGTACGACAGCACCTTGCCGGTGCGCGACGACAGGAAGCCCACGGTGCGGTGCTGCGTGTCCTCCAGATCCCGCGGGTGCGAGGGCGTCCCGGCGCGTTCCAGGTAACTCGGCGCCGCGCAGACCCGCAGCTGCAGGTCGCCGACACGGCGCGCCACGAGGGACTGTTGGGTCAGTTCACCGCCCCGGATCACGCAATCGACGTTGTCGCCGATCAGGTCCACCAATCGATCGCTGACGCCCATGTCGATCTGGATGTCGGGGTAATGCGCGTGGAATGTCGGCAATGCGGGAATCAGGATCATCCGCGCCAACGGGCTGGGCACATCCACGCGCAACCGGCCCCTGGGGGCCTCCGAGGCGCTGGACAGGCTGGTTTCCGCGTCGTCCATGTCGGCCAGCAGGCGCACCACGCGCTCGTAGTAGGCCGCGCCGTCGGCCGTGACGTTGACCTTGCGCGTGGTGCGGTTGAGCAGCTTGACGCGCAGCCGCGCCTCCAGCTGCTGCACCAGCTGCGTCACGCTGGTCTTGCTCAGGTGCAGCGTCTCGGCCGCCTTGGTAAAGCTGCCTGCTTCCACCACGCGTGCAAAGGCCTGCATCGCATCAAAGCGGTCCATCGTTGCCCCCGAAGCTTCAGCGATTGTTTGGGTTTCGCAAAAGGTGATTGTCGGCCTTGCTGGTTTATCGCCAAGGCATCGTTCCGTAGAGTCCGTTCATCGAGATCACAGTCCCACTTCGGCCCCATCGAAAGGCAAACCATGGCTCAGCGTGACGTTGTTTTCCCAGCCGGGCGCCAGGCGCTCTATGAAAAGAATCGCTATTCGCCGGCGATCCGGTCCAACGGCTTTTTGTTCGTGTCGGGCCAGGTCGGCAGCCGGCCGGACGGCTCGCCCGAGCCCGACCTGGAGGCGCAGGTTCGGCTCGCGTTCGACAATCTGAACGCGATCCTGACGTCTGCAGGCTGCACGTTCGACGACGTGATCGACGTCACCGTTTTCGTCGTCGACCCCGAATCGAACTTGGAGACGATCTGGAAGGTGTTGCCGGACTACTGGGGCAACGCGCCGCACCCGACGTTGACGGGCATCGGCGTGACGTGGCTCTACGGCTTCCAGTTCGAGATCAAGGTGATCGCGAAGCTCCCGGAGATCGGCGAGGGCTCGTCAACTCACTCGAACCTCAAAGCCGCCTGACCTTCACCGACTTCCCCTTCACCTTGCCGGCATTCAGCTTGCGCATCGCCTCATTGGCGATGCCGCGGTCCACGGCCACATAAGTCGAGAAGTCGTTGACGTTGATCTTCCCGATCTGCGAAGAGGCGAACCCCAGATCCTTGGTCAACGCGCCCAGCACGTCGCCGGCGCGGATCTTTTCCTTGCGCCCGCCCATGATCTGCAAGGTCACCATCGGGGGGTGCAGCGGTTCGGCGTCGGATGGCGTGAGCTCGCTCAACGCATGCCACACGCTCGCGCTGCCCTGCATCTCGTCGATGCGCCCCACGCGCCCCATCTCGTCCATGCTCGCGAGGCTGAAGGCCCAGCCGGCTTCGTCGGCGCGGCCGGTGCGTCCCACGCGGTGGGTGTGCAGTTCCATGTCGGGCGTGATGTCGACGTTGATCACCGCTTCGAGGTTCGCGATGTCCAGCCCGCGTGCTGCCACGTCGGTGGCCACCAGCACGCTGCAGCTGCGGTTGGCAAACTGCACCAGCACCTGGTCGCGCTCGCGCTGGTCCAGGTCGCCGTGCAGTTCCAGCGCGACGATGCCTTCGGCCTGCAGCACCGCCACCAGGTCGCGGCACTGCTGCTTGGTGTTGCAAAAGGCGAGCGTGCTCACCGGCCGGTAGTGATTGAGCAGCAGGCCCACCGCGTACAGGCGTTCGCTTTCCTTCACCTCGTAGAAGCGCTGCCGGATCTTGGTGCCCGCATGGCGCTCGGTCAGCTTCACCTCCTGCGGCTCGCGCATGAAGCGGCCGGCCAGCTTGGTGACGCCTTCGGGGTAGGTGGCTGAAAACAGCAGCGTCTGGCGGTCCTTCGGGCAGTGCTTGATCACGTTGGCGATGTCTTCGGCGAAGCCCATGTCCAGCATGCGATCGGCTTCATCGAGCACCAGCGTGTTCAGCGCGGCTAGCACCAGCGATTCGCGCGACAGGTGGTCGAGGATGCGGCCCGGCGTGCCCACGACGATGTGCGCGCCATGGGCCAGGCTCGCGAGCTGCGGCCGCACGGTGGCGCCGCCGCACAGCGTCAGGATCTTGATGTTGTCTTCGGCGCGCGCCAGACGGCGCACTTCCTGCGTCACCTGCTCGGCCAGCTCGCGTGTCGGGCACAGCACCAGCGCTTGCACCGCGAAGCGTCGGGCGTTGAGGTTGGCGAGCAGCGGCAGCGCAAAGGCGGCGGTCTTGCCGCTGCCGGTCTTGGCCTGCGCGATCAGGTCCTTGCCGGCCAGCGCCGGCGGCAGGCTCGCGGCCTGGATCGGCGTCATGCGCTCGTAGCCCAGCCGCTTCAGGTTGGCCAGCACGGCGGGCGGCAGCGGGAGGGTATCGAAGGCGGGGCCGGCAGCCTGGCCTGGGGTGGGTTCGCTCATGCCGGATTGTCGCGGACGAGCCTGCGCGGGCGGGGTCGCGATCCAGATTTCACCCCATGTCGACGAGCCGCCCGTATCAGAGGAGGTGCACCACTCCAAGGTCTTTCATGCAAGTCTCTTCGTCTTTCCCGTTTCGCTGTGCTTTCGCCGCCGTGATCGCCATGGCCTCGCTGGATGCCATGGTCGCCCGTGCCGCGCCATCGCCGTTCGCCACCGACTCCCGCATCGTCCAGGTCAACGTCTATCCGGGCAGCGCCACGGTTCAACGCGTGGCCCGTGTGTCTGCGGGCCGCAGGACGCTGACCTACTCATGCCTGCCCGCCGGGCTGGACGTGCGCAGTCTCGAGGTCACGGCCGACGCCTCGGTCCGCATTGGTGAAACGTCGGTGCTGACCGAGGCGCGCTCGCTGTCGGCGCCATGCTCGAGCAGCCCGCTCGACGGAGGCATCCGCGAACTCGAAGACCAGCAGGACGTGCTGCAGGCCGAGACCGAGGCGCTAGGCCTGGTCACTGCCTACCTCAAGGGCCTGTCGGGCGGGGGCGATGACTTGCCGGGCAGGCGCGCCGCAGTGGATGCCAAAGATGTCGCCGGCATCGCCGACACGCTGCGCCGCAGCGGGCAGGATGCGCTCCTGAAGCAGCGGCAGCTCGCCCGCCGACAGGCCGACATCGCCCGGCAGCTCGCGCCGCTGCTTGCCGAGCGCACACGTCTTCAAGGTGATGGCGGCAAGGCGTCGCGGTCAGCGTGACGCTTGCCGCCACGGCCGACGCTGACGTCAGGCTCAGCTACCAGATCAATGGCCCCGGCTGGACGCCGGCCTACCGCGCATTGCTCGACACGGCGACACGCCAGGTGCGCATCGAGCGCCAGGCGCTCGTCGCGCAAGCCACCGGAGAGGACTGGCGCGGCGTGAGGCTGGTCCTTTCGACCGGGCAGCCGCGCCGGGAGACGGCCGCTCGCCTGCCAACGCCCTGGCGCATCGGCGTCGAACCGCCGCCGCGAATGCGCCAGGACACGATCGTCACGGCCTCGGCGGCGCCTGCGCGCGCCGCAAAAATGGAAAGTCGGGAATCGCTGTTCGACGTGAGCGTGTTGAACCACGGCTTTTCGACCGAGTTCAACGTGCCGCAGACGATCGACGTGCCATCCGGCGGTCACCGGGTCGCGGTGGCACTGGGTCGAAATGAAGATGTGGTCGAGCTCGCCGTGCGCACCAACCCGCAAGTGGACGCGAGCGCCTTCCTGGTGGCCACGATGGCACCGCCTGCCGGCGTGTGGCCCGAGGGCCCCATGCAGCTCTTCCGAGATGGTGCCTTTGTCGGCAGTGGCCGCTGGAACCCCTTGGACGGATCCCGGCTCGCGCTGTCGTTCGGCCGCGACGAGTTGGTGCGTGTGCAGGTGGAACCGGAGCGTGACAGCCTGGGCACGGGCGGCTTTGCCGGTGGCCGCGCGGAGCGAAAGCTGCAGCGTGCGTACGTGATCGAAAACCGCCACCAGAGGCCGATCGCCGTGCAAGTGCTCGAGGCGGCGCCGGTGTCGGTCGACGAGCAGGTGCGTGTGGCCGTGCAGTTCTCGCCGCAACCGGCCGAGCTGGCATGGAACAAGCTGCCCGGCGTGGCGATGTGGACCTTCGACCTCGACACGGGCAAGACTGCCCGTGTCGCAGCGGACTACGTCATCAGCCACCCGAAGGAGGTACGTCTGCAGCAGCGGTGACGGCCGGCATCGACCGATCGTTCAGCCCCTGCGCGCAGCCGCTTCGCGCAGCTTGTCCTTCTTGCTCTTGCGCAGGCCCTTGACGCCGCCGGTGGACGGCGCCGGCGCCGCCGTCTCGGCCGGCTCGAAGCCCGCGATGATCTCGCGCGGCACCCGCTGGCCTTGGCGCTTTTCGATCAGGCGGAAATGCGCTTCGCTGCCGGCGCTGATGAAGCTCACCGCCAAGCCGCCGGCGCCTGCGCGTCCGGTGCGGCCGATGCGGTGCACGTGGTCCACCGCGGAACGCGGCAGGTCGTAGTTCACCACCGCCGGCAGCGCGTCGATGTGAATGCCGCGGGCGGCCAGGTCCGTGGCCACCAGCACCTGCAGCTTGCCGGCCTTGAAGTCCGCCAGCCCCCGCGTGCGGGCGCCCTGGCTCAAATCCCCGTGCAGTGCCGCTGCGCCGATCCCCAGCCCACGCAGCTTGCCGGCCACGTGTTCGCTCGTGTATTGCGTCGCCACGAACACCAGCACGCGTGTCCACTGGCCTCGTTGAATGAGGTGGCGCAACAAGGCCGTGCGCCGCGCCGCATCGACCTGCACCGCATGCTGTTCGATCGCCGGCTGAACGGTCGGCTCGGTCGGCACGTCCACGCGCACCGGCTCATGCAGCAGCTGCTGCGCCAGCGCCTGCACGGCGGGCGGGAAGGTGGCGGAGAACAGCAGGTTCTGCCGGCGCCGCGGCAGCAAGGCGAGCACGCGCGCCAGCTCGTCGGCGAAACCCGCGTCGAGCAGGCGATCGGCCTCGTCGAGCACCAGCGTGGCCACCGCGTCGAGCGTGAGGGCGTTGTGCTCGACCAGGTCCAGCAGCCGGCCCGGCGTCGCGATGACCACGTCGGCGCCGCCGCGCAAGCCCATCATCTGCGGGTTGATCGAGACGCCGCCGAACAGCGCCGCCACCTTCACCGGCTCGGCCAGCGGCCGCGCCAGGCCGCGCACCACCTCGCCGACCTGCGCCGCCAGTTCGCGTGTGGGCACCAGCACGAGGGCCTGCGGTGTGCGCGCGGTCCGGCGCTCGAAGTCTTGCAGCCGCTGCAGGATCGGCAAGGCGAACGCCACGGTCTTTCCTGAGCCGGTTTGTGCCGATGCGAGCACGTCGCTGCCGGACAAGGCCGCCGGGATGGCCGCCGTCTGAACGGGGGTGGGTGTCACGCAGCCGCGTTCGCTCGCGGCGCGAACCAGGGCGGGAGACAGGCCGAGCGAGGCGAAGGTCATGAATGGCAGGCGGTGTGGGTGGCGGGCAGTTTAGGGCTCGCCGTCCCGATTGCTTCGAGCGACGTTCGCTTCTACGCAGTTTCACTACAATGTAGTTACACTGCGTCCATGAGCGAACTTCACTTCGAATGGGACGGGCGCAAAGCTGCTTCGAACAACGCGACGAAGCACGGCGTCACTTTCGAGGAAGCGAGAACGGTCTTCGTCGACGAGCGAGCAAAGCTCATCGATGATCCGGACCACTCCGAAGATGAAGGCCGCTTTGTCCTTCTTGGCCTGAGCAGCACGCTTCGCCTGCTGCTCGTCTGCCATTGCTATCGGAGCGACGGCAACGTCATTCGAATCATCTCCGCCCGAAAGGCGACAGCCAAGGAATCGAAGTTCTATCCTTAGAGGTGCCGCATGCGAAAAGAGTACGACTTCTCTGCTGCCAGAAAGAATCCTTACGCTTCTCAGCTCAAGAAGCAGATCACCATTCGCCTGGACGAGGAGTCGATCACGTACTTCAAGTCGATTTCCGAAGAGGTTGGTATTCCGTACCAAAGCCTCATCAATCTGTACTTGCGTGACTGCGCGGCTTCGCATCGAAAGTTGAAGCTCAACTGGAAATGATCAGCCGCCGGGCGAAGCCGGCCCTTCGCTGATGGGAAGTCACGGTGGCTCAACGGCAGCTTCACGGTCCGAGGAGTGGGGGGGGAGATGCCCGCCGATGTACGAGGCGTTCAGACGCCGGCGCGCCTCCCACCTCCGTTCGCATTGAGCCTGTCGAAATGCCCGCGCAGGTCGGCGCGGGGGCTTCGACAAGCCCGACGGGAGGGAGGTCCCTTTCCGCTACATCAACTGCCGCAGCCGCTGCTCCACGTACGAGCCGAGTTCCGGCGACAGCGTGCCGCTGGCGCGCGCCCGGTTGAACGCCTCGCGCGCCGCATCGTTGCGGCCGTCGCCCGCGAGCGACATGCCCAGGCCCATCCACCACACGCCATTGCCCGGCGTCACGCGCAGCGCGGCGGCATAGAGCGCGGCCGCGTCGGCGTGGCGGTTCAGGCGCTGCAGGATCGCCGCGTGGAAGGCGTTGTCTTCGGGGCCGGGCGACGTGATCGCGGCTGCTTGCAGGATGTCGGCGGCGCGCTGCAATTCGCCGCGTTCGGCATGCAGGCGGGCCAGCATCATCGCGAGAGCCGGATGCGTCGGGTCTGCGGCTACACCCTCGCTCAGCAGCTTCAACGCATCGTCGGTTCGGCGCTGGCCGATCAACACGCCGGCGAGCGCCTGGCGCGCGCGGGCGAAGCCGGCCTCCTCGCGCAGTGCGGCGGCGTAGGCGGCTTCGGCGTCGGCCCATTGGCCTTGTTGGTGGGCGGCGACGCCGCGCTGGTAGTCGGCTTCGGCCCGTTCCCGGGCGGTCCGGGTGGGGGCGCGCTTTTCGATGCGGGTCTCGCTCGCCGGCGCGGTAGCGACGGCAGTGGGCGGCGGCTGCACGGCCGCCGCGGCAGGTGCGGCATCAGGCGCGGCACCCAGCGCAGAGACGGTGCGTGCCGGCGGCGCGGACGCGAGCAAGCGCGCCGGCCACGCGTCGTTCGCCGGCGGCGTGGGACGGGAGGGGGCGTCGGGCTCGCGGTCCTCGGACGACGCGGCAGAGGATTCGACCGCGGCGCTCGCGGGCGCGGCAGGCGCACTCGGCGGTGCCGTCACGATGACGACCGGCGTCGGCTGGCGCACGGGGGTCGGCGCTGCGGCCGCCGGGGCGAGCGCCACGGCGGTATGGGCCGAACGCGCGCCGAAGTTCCATGCCACGGCGCTCGCGCCACCGGCCAGCGCGAGCGCGAGCCCGATGCTCAACGCGAGGGTCCGGCCACGCCGCAAGCTGCCCCGCGGCGACGACGGCGCGTTCACGCCGCTCGGGATCGTCGCCGGACCGGCATGCCGCTGGTCCAGATCGCGCAGCACTTGATTGATGAGGCTCATCGCAGCAGCCACCTCAGCCAGGCGAAGCCGGCGCTGGGCGCATCCGCCGTGTCGCGCACCGCGTCGCGGACGTGGCGGCGCTCGACCAGCACGCCGCCGGCACCGAACACCGCCAGCAGCGCCTTGTGCGCGAGGATGTTGACGAGCCGCGGCGTGCCGCCGCTGGCCCGGTGCAGTGTCGCCACGGCCGCGCGCGAGAACACCTCGGCGCCGCGGTAGCCGGCGACCCGCAGGCGGTGCTCCAGGTACAGCCGCAGTTCTTCGCGGCTCAGCGTGCCGAGCCGATAGTGGAAGGAGATGCGCTGGCGCAGCTGCCGCAGGTCGGGCCGCGCGAGCTTGGCATCGAGCTCGGGCTGGCCGAACAGAACCACCTGCATCAGCTTGCGTTTTTCGGTTTCGAGGTTGGACAGCAGCCGCAAGGTCTCGAGGCTGGCCCGGCTCAAGGCCTGCGCCTCGTCGACGCAGACGATGACGCGCCGGCCTTGCGCGGCAAGGTCGAGCAGCGTCTGGTTGATCGTCTTCAGCAGCGTGAACTCGTCCGCTGCCGCCGGCAGTGCGCGCCCCAGTTCCTCCGCCACCGCGAGCAGCAGCGTGCGCGGCGTGTGGTTCGGGTTCGGCAGGTAGCAGGTGACGGCGCCGTCCGGCAGCGTCGCGAGGAAGCGCCGGCACAGCAGCGTCTTGCCGGTGCCGACCTCGCCGGTGATCTTGATGAAGCCTTCGCCGCTGTCGGCCGCCACCAGCAGCGTGTTCAGCGCCTCCTGGTGCGCGCGGGTCGAAAAGACGAACGCGGTGTCCGGCGTCAGGCCGAACGGCAGCTCGTGCAGGCCGAAGTGCTGCAGGTACATGGTCAGCGTGTGCGCTGCGCTCGTGCGTCGTAGCCGTCGAGCCGCTCCTGCACCTCGGCCACGTCCGACTGCCAGCCGCGCTCGCCGCGGATGATGGTCGGCTTCAACAGGATCACGAGCTCGCTCTTGGAGCCGCTGCGGTTCTTCTGCCCGAACAGGGCGCCGAACGGCGAATCGGTGGTGCCGGGCAGGCCCGACGCGTTGGACGACTGCTGCTGCTTCATCAGCCCGCCGATCGCGACGATGTGGCCGTCTTGCACACGCACCACGCTGTCGCTCTCGTTGACCGTGCTGGCCGCCAGCGGCAGCTGGAAGTTGCCGAGCGAGCCGAGGTTGACGTTCTTCTGCTTCTCGGCCACGACGCTGACCGACGGATGCAGGTGCAGGATGATGGCGTCGTTCTCGTCGATCTGCGGCGTCACGTCCAGCGCGATGCCGGAGAAGAAGGGCTGCACGCCGATCGTCGGCGACGAGACGCTTCCGGCGGCCGAGGTCGTCGTGTTGGTCGTGATGCTGGTGACGAAGAACTCGTCGGTGCCGACCTTCAGCACCGCCTTCTGGTTGTTGATCGTCGCGATGCGCGGGCTGGACAGCACCTGCACGTCGCCCTGCGTTTCGAGGAACTGCAGCAGCGCGGCGAAGTTCTGCGCCTGGAACGCGAGGCCGAAGATGCTGCCGCCGTTGGTGATGTCGGTGACGATGCTGCTGCCGGCAGCGGCCAGCAGCGAGGTGTTGCCGGCGTTGTTGATGCCCGGCGCGCTGGTGCCGATGACGTTGTCGGCCGCCGGCACCGTGCTCGGCATCAGCACCGTGCCGGGCGACAGCTGCCCGCCGGACACGCGGCTGTTGCCGTTGCGGAACACCGACCAGTTCACGCCGCTGGCGAAGCCGTCGCTCAGGTGCACCTCGATGATCTTGGCTTCGATCATCACCTGCCGCTCGATGATGAGCTGCGTCATGCGCAGGTAGTTCTCGGCGTTGCGGATGTCGTTCGGAAAGCCGCGCACCGCGACCACGCCGGACAGCGGGTTCACGATGACCTTGCGGTTCGCGTCGCTGCCGACGATGGCGCCTAGTGTCTCGCGCAGCTCGCCCCAGAAGTCGTTGTCGCTCTCGGTGGCGATGCGGCTGCTCTGCACGGCCACGCCCTGGGCGGCGCCGGGCTGGCCGACGGGCGGGGTGCTGCCGGTGGTCGCGGCGTTCGGCGGGGCCGAGATCGAGCCCGAGGTCACGCGCATGTCGGTCGTTCCGTTGCGCTTGCCGGCGAGGTAGTTGACCTGGAAGATGCGCGTTTGCAGCGTGTTCGGCTGGATGAAGATGCGCGTGCCCTGCATGCGGTATTCGTAGCCGTACAACTCGCGCAGCGAATCGAGCGCCTCGCGCACCGTCACGTTCTTCAGATTGATCGCGATCGTGCCGGTCAGGTCGGGCGGCACCAGCATGCTGTAGCGCGTGCCGCTGACGATCTGCAGGAACACCTGCTGCGCCGGCGCGTTGGACACCGCCAGGTCGAAGCGCGGTTCGGGCGGCGCGGGCGGGCGGATCGGCTGCGATTGCAAGGGCGGCAGCAGCGCGAGGTCCACGGCCTCGGGGCGGGCCACCGGCTTGGCCGCATCCGGCGTGTTCTCCTTGGCCTGCCGCACCTCTTCCTTGATGCGGTCCAGCGTCGCGTTGGGCGGCAGTTGTTTGGAGGTCGGCGGTGTGGCGCAGCCGGCCAGTGCGGCGAGCAGCGCGAGCAGCGGGGCCGCGGCAGAGCGAGTGGTCATCGGTGCGTCTCCGGCAGCGGCCGCGTGGCGCCCTGCTTGGTGGCGTCGGGCGTCAGCGCGAGCGTGGTCTGGCCGTTCGGTCCTTGCAGCACGGCGCTGCGTTCGGTCACGCGTACGAGGCGGGTGTCGCCCACGCGGCCGCCAAGAAGCACGAGTTCGCCGCTGATCACGGCGGCCGGCCGGCGGCCGGCGCCGAGCAGCACCGACTGCAGCTGCAATGCGCCTGCCGGCGCCGAGGCCGCGGAGGCGGCGCCGTTGAGCATGGCCTCGGGCGGGCGGGTCGGGTCGCGCAGCGCGTTCGCCTGCGCGAACAACGGCAGTGCGGCGAGCGCGAATGCGAGGGCGTGTCCAAGCGTCATACGCGCCACCATGTCTTCTCCAGGCTGATCGTGTAGACGGTGACCGTCATCACGTTCGCCGGCCAGCGCTGCGCATCGATCTTCAGTTCGCCCCAGTACATGCGGCGCGGCAGCTGCTCCAGCGTGTTCAGGTAGGCCAGCATGTCGGCGTAGCTGCCCTGCAGGGTGATCTCGACGCCGTGGCGGTAGAGCCACGCGTCGCGAGGTTCAGCGGCGGGCGTTTGGCCGGCCGCGGGCGCCGGTGCCGCGTCGTTCACCGGATTCATCAGTTCGGTGACCGATGTGACCGGCGCGCTGCGCAGGCCGATCAGCCGCAGGCCGCGGTGGCTTTGCAGCAGGCCTTCGAGCACGCGGCCCATCTCCTGCGGCGAGACCAGCGCGCGCTGCAGCTGGTTGAATTCGCCGTCGGCCAGGCTCAGCTGGCGGCGCAGCGCCTCGAGCTGCACGCGGGTGGCGGCATCGGGGTCGCGCTGGCGCAGCGCAAGCGCGGCGACCTGCGGCTGCAGCGCCTGAAGGTCGGCGCGCTGCCGGTCGATCTGCCGCTGCAGCAGCGTGCCCTGCTTCAAGGCGGGCTCGATCAGCAGCAGCGAACCGAGGCCGAGAATCAGCACCAGCCCCGCGCCCATCACCAGCGCACGCTCGCGGCGGGCGAGGGCGCTGTAGCGCGCCGAGAGACGGGTCCACGCGGCCTTCATCGTGCCTCCTTCGGATCCACCGCGCTGCCGTGGGCACCGGCCAGCGAGAACTCCACATAGGACGCGAGCTCCGGCTCGGCCGGCGGCGAACCTGCTTTGACGGGCGCCGGTTCGTCGAACGGACGCCGGATATCGAGCGCGCGGAACGAGCGGCCTTGCAGCGCCGGTTCCTGGTTGAGCCGGCCGACGTAGGCCGGGATCAGCTCGGGCGCCATCGCCCGGCCCCGCAAGGCCATGTCGCGGCGGTCGAGCACCAGGCCGGTCAGCCACAGGCCGTCGATCGATTGGCGGGCGAAGGCGTGCAGTGCGGCGGCGTGGCCCTCCTGCTGGCCGAGGCCGCCGGCGCGCAGCATCTTCAGCACCGCCTGGCGCTGCTCCAGCGTGGCCTGCGCCGTCGTCATTTCCGCGACCAGCCGGGCGTCCGGGCGCAGCGTGTCGACTTGCCTGGCCAGCTCCTGGATCGCGGCTTGCTGCGCCTGCAGCGCCGACGCGACTTCGCGTGCCGGGGCTTCGAGGCGGCCGGCCTGCCAGCGCGTGAAGGCGGTGCCGAGCAGCACGACGAGCAGGGCGCCGCCGATCACCGCGGCGAACGACTGCGGGCTCAGCGGGTCGCGCGTGATGCGCAGCGAAGGGTCGTAGAGGTTGATGTGCTGCGTCACGTCAGTCCCCGTCGCGCAGCGCGATGCCGATCGATTGCAGCCACTGCGCCTGCGCGGTCGGGTCTTTCAACGCGGGGCAGGCGTCGGTGTCCATCACGGCCGTCAGGTCGGCGGATTCCACCGGCAGGTAGAGGTTCTGCGTGAGGTAGTTGACGAGCGCGGCCCCGCCGCTCGGTGCGGCGACCAGCAGGCGCTGCAACGCGATTTGCGTGAACTGGCGGTCGAAGTTGTCGAGCGAGCGCTGCACTTCGAGGCCGATGCGCTCGAACAGCGCATCGCGCCGCGGTGCATCGGCGTCGTCGGCCAACACCAGCGCATTGCCGGAGATGTCGATGTGGCGCGAGGCGAACAATTCGCCGTCGCGCGTGAAGGTCAGCAGGCCGGCGTGGTCGTCGAAGGCGAGCAGCGCCAGCCCGCGGCCGGGTTGCTCGAACAGCGCGGCAACGTTGCGCTGTGCCGCTTCGGCGATGTCGATGACCTTCAGCCGCACGCCGGCGCGCTGGAAGGCCTGCACACGCTCGGCAACCTTATCGCGGCGGGCGGCGATCGCGAAGGCGAGGGCCGGCCGGCCTGCCGGCGCGCCGTCGGCGGGGACCTGCAGCACGTCGATGACGGCCTGGTCGGCGGGGAAATCGAGAGAATCCTTCACGGCCCAGCGCAGCGCCGACTTCAGCTCGTCGGCGGGAACGGCCGGCGTGTTGACCTGCACGAACTGGTAGGCGCCGGGGTCCAGCAGCGTCGTGCAGCGGTAGCGCTGCAAGCCCATGGACCGGCGCAGGCGCATCAGCGCGTCGACGTCGCTGCCGCTTTCGCGTTGTGCGCTGTCGAGCAGCGCGAGCCGCGGTCTGGCGCCGTCGCGAACCACGTGGGCGAGACTGATCTGCTGCGAGCGCAGCGTCACCGCCATCCAGCCGGGTTGCGTTTGTCGATTGAACATGAGCTGCGTGGGACGTCCATGGGCCGCCGGTGCCCGGAATGGGCAGCGTGGGCTTGCGGGCATCGTAGAGAGCGGGGGTGGCCGGCGGTGGGCGGAAAAGCGGGGGGATTTCGGGTTGTTCCCGCCGTCCGCCGTCACCCCGGTGAAAGCCGGGGCCCACTCTTCCGTCACCCCGGCGAAAGCCGGGGTCCACGGGTGGAGTGCTTCCGAGCAGGTTGATTTGTTCGTGTTGCAAGCCGGGTTCCGGCCCGGCAGCCGGGTAACTTTCATTTGCTGGCCCAAATGAAAGTCACCAAAGCAAAGGGCCTCAATACGATTTGGCCGTGCACGTGGCTAGGCGGTCCGGCGGGCGGCCTGTGATCGCCGAGACACATCGAACCGCCTGACCCAATACT
>DATKCI010000074.1:0-7012 GCA_035513255.1 Piscinibacter sp.
GTCGACATCGACATCGACGATACCCACTGCGGCCCATGCGCGTCTCGTCTGCGCCGATCGGGACCGCCACAATCGCAAACGTGATGCGTCAAGCTGACCCACCGAACGTGAGCCCGCCAATCGAGTTCGCCACCGAACGTCTGCGGCTTCGGCAGTGGCGTCCATCCGACTGCGGGCCTTTCGCAGACCTCAATGCCGACCCTCGCGTCATGGCGTTCTTTCCTTCCACACTCGCGCCCGACGCAAGCAACGCCGCGGTCCACCGATGGCAGTCGCAGATTGCAGAGCGCGGCTGGGGGTTGTGGGCAGCGGAAGTGCGCGGCACCAACGAGTTCATCGGGTTCGTCGGCCTTCAGGTGCCCGTTGCGCCGCTTCCCTTTGCGCCGTGTGTCGAGGTCGGCTGGCGCCTCGCGCATGCCCATTGGGGCAAGGGGTACGCGACCGAAGCCGCGAGGGGGGCACTCCGCGTGGGCTTCGGCCAACTTGAACTTCAGGAAATCGTCTCGTTCACCGCAGTCACGAACTTCAGATCTCGTGCGGTCATGAGGCGCCTGGGCATGCAAGAGGCCGAAGCGACGTTCGAGCACCCGAGCGTGCCCGAAGGCAGCCCCCTTCGCATGCATTGCCTCTACCGGCTCAGTCGCGAACAGTGGGCGGCGCACAACGCGTCGTGAGTTCAGCCGCGCGGCAACTGGTTCAACGGCGACATCGGCATCACCGCCAAGAGCTGCCTTCGCCGCTAGCCGTCACTGTGGGACTTCTCCCTCTCCCCCTGGGAGAGGGCTGGGGTGAGGGCGCGGCGCCGCATCCGAGCGCCGTTGGTTCTCAACCGCCGCGGCCCTCACCCTGACCCTCTCCCAGAGGGAGAGGAGAAAAGCCCGATGACAGCGCTCGACAGCGTGTGTTCACATTGCCAGCCGCCTCAAGCCGCCGCCTCCAACGTCACCCCATACACCTCCGCGGCCGCCCGTTTCAGCGCCGCCAGCATCACCTTCGCCGCCGGTGACAGCGCGCGGTCGGTGCGGGTGATGAGGCCGAACGCGTCCATGCGGCATGGCAGCTCGATCGGCAGCACGGCGACGATGCCGTGTTCGGCGTAGTAGCGGCCCACGTCGCCGGCCATCAAGCCGACCGCGTCGCCCTCGCCGATCATCTTGGTGACGAACAGCAGCGCCGCCGTTTCGATCAGGTCCACCGGCGCGTCAAGCCCCTCTTCGCGGAACATCAGGTCGAAGCGGTGGCGCAGCACGCTGCCTTCGGGCGGCACGATCCAGCTGCGGTGACTCAGGTCGCGCAGGCTCAGGTTGTCCACGCCCAGCAGCGGATGCCCAGGCCGCACGACCGCCACCGCCGGCTCTTCGGCGAGCGCCTCGTAGCGCAGTGCGGTCTTGTCGTGCTGCGCGAAGAGCCGCGCCACCAGCATGTCGATCTTGCCTTGCGCCATGCGCTCCATCAGCACGTCGCTGGTCTCGACCTGCAACGACACCCGCAGGGTCGGGTGCGCCTGCTTCACCAGCGAGACCGCATGCGGCAGCAGCATGATGCCCGGCGTGGTGATCGCGCCGACGCTGACCTGGCCGAAGCGCCCCGCCTTCAGCGCCTGCACCTCGTCGTGCGCCTGGTTCAGGCTCGCCAGCGCCACCCGCGCGTGGCGGATCATCGCTTCGCCGTACCAGGTGGCGCGCATGCCGCGCGGCAGGCGGTCGAACAGCGAGACGTCGAGCACGTCCTCGAGGTCCTTCAGCAGCTTGGACGCCGCCGGCTGCGTCATGTTCAGCACCTCGGCCGCGCGGTGAATGTTGCCTTCCTCGGCAATCGCCACCAGCAGCAGCAGCTGGCGTGTCTTCAATCGCGCCCGGATGAACCAGTGCGTGTAGTTCGTCATGTCGGTCTCAAGAAGTGATCTAGGGTTTCCATCGATCCGAAATCCTATATGGCTGCGGGCCAAATAACTATTGGGCGTATATCCCATGCCTCTCTACCATTCGGCACCTCGCAGCCCATGGCGTGCTCCTTCGAGCCGCCGTTGCGAGCGGACCGACCATGCAGAGCAGCTTCAGGAACTACATCAACGGGCGCTGGGAAACCGGCGTCACGACGGCGATCAGCGAGAACCCGTCGGATCTCGGGTCGCCGGTCGGGGAGTACGCCCGTGCCGATGCGGCGCAGACCGATGCCGCCATCCGCGCCGCCTCGCAAGCGAGCGCCGCCTGGGCGTTCACGACGCCGCAGCGGCGCGCCGACGTGCTCGACCAGATCGGCAGCGAGATCCTCGCCCGCAAGGACGAGCTCGGCGACCTGCTGGCGCGTGAAGAAGGCAAGACGCTGGCCGAATCGATCGGCGAGGCGGCGCGCGCCGGCAACATCTTCAAGTTCTTCGCCGGCGAGGCCTTGCGCGCGACCGGCGAGAAGTTCGCGTCGGTGCGGCCCGGCATCGAGGTCGACGTGACACGCGAGCCGATCGGCGTGATCGGCATCATTGCGCCGTGGAACTTCCCGCTCGCGATTCCGGCGTGGAAGATCGCGCCGGCCCTCGCGTACGGCAACACGGTCGTGTTCAAGCCGGCCGAGCTGGTGCCGGCCTGCGGCTGGGCACTCTCGGAGATCATCAGCCGCGCGGGACTGCCCGCCGGCGCGTTCAATCTCGTCAACGGCAGCGGCCGCCAGGTCGGCCAGGCGATCGTCGACAGCCCGCTGGTCGACGGCATCAGCTTCACCGGCTCGCAGGCCACGGGCGCGCAACTTCTGAAGACGGCTGTCGAGCGCGGCGCCAAGGTGCAGCTCGAGATGGGCGGCAAGAACCCGCTGGTCGTGCTGGCCGACGCGGACCTCGACCAGGCGGTGGAATGTGCGGTTCAAGGTGCGTTCTTCTCGACCGGCCAGCGCTGCACCGCATCGAGCCGGCTGATCGTCGAGTCGACCGCTTATGACGCGTTTGTCGCCAAGCTGCGCGAGCGCACCCGCGCGCTGAAGGTCGGCCACGCGCTCGGGCGCGGCATCGAGATCGGGCCGGTGGCGAGTCGCGCGCAGCTCGAGCAGAACCTCGGCTACATCGAGATCGGCCGGCACGAAGGCGCCGAGCTCGTCGTCGGCGGCGCAACCGTCGAGTGCGCGACCCCCGGCCACTACATGGCGCCCGCGCTGTTCCTCGGCGAGCCGCAGCACCGCATCGCGCGCGAAGAGATCTTCGGGCCGGTCGCAGTGGTGATTCGCGCCGACGACGCCGACCACGCACTGGCGCTGGCCAACGACACGCCCTACGGGCTGTGCGCCGGCGTCTGCACCCGTTCGCTGAAGCAGGCGACGCACTTCAAGCGGCACCTGCAAGCGGGCATGGTGATGGTCAACCTGCCGACCGCGGGGGTCGACTACCACGTGCCCTTCGGCGGCCGCAAGGCATCGAGCCACGGCCCGCGCGAGCAGGGCCGCTACGCCGCGGAGTTCTATACGACCGTGAAAACGGCCTACACCCATGCCTAGAAGCACACGCGCCCCACCCACGTCATCCCGGCGAAAGCCGGGATCCACGATGGCCGTCACGCTGGATCCCGGCTTTCGCCGGGATGACGGGAGGCCGGGATGATGGGAGACGAGCAATGACGACCCACCCCTGACCCTTGCCGCACCGGACTTGCGATTTCGCCCCCACAACAGGAGACCACCATGACCATCCGCCGCCGTACCGCCCTTGCTTCCGCCGCCGCGCTGACGCTGGCTGCCCTGTGGGCGCCGAGCGCCTTCGCGCAAAAGAAGATCGTTCTCGGCTTCAGCCAGATCGGCGCCGAGAGCGAGTGGCGCACCGCGAACACCGAGTCGATCAAGCAGGCCGCGAAGGACGCCGGCATCGAGCTCAAGTTCGCCGATGCGCAGCAGAAGCAGGAAAACCAGATCAAGGCGATCCGCTCGTTCATCGCGCAACGGGTCGACGTGATCGCGTTCTCGCCGGTGGTCGAGAGCGGCTTCGAGCCGGTACTGCGTGAAGCCAAGGCAGCGAAGATTCCGGTGATCCTCACCGACCGCGCGGTCAACGTGAAGGACGACTCGCTGTACGTGACCTTCATGGGTTCCGACTTCCTCGAAGAGGGCCGCAAGGCCGGCCGCTGGCTGCTCGAGAAGATGAAGAACCACTCCGGCGAGGTGAACATCGTCGAGCTGCAGGGCACTGTCGGCTCGGCGCCGGCGATCGACCGCAAGAAAGGCTTCGAGGAAATCATCAAGGCCAACCCGAAGTTCAAGGTCATCCGCTCGCAGACCGGGGACTTCACGCGCGCCAAGGGCAAGGAGGTGATGGAAGCCTTCCTGAAGGCCGAGGGCAAGAAGATCAACGTGCTCTACGCGCACAACGACGACATGGCGATCGGCGCGATCCAGGCCATCGAAGAAGCCGGCATGAAGCCCGCGCAGGACATCATCATCGTGTCGATCGACGCGGTGAAGGGCGCCTTCGAAGCGATGATGGCCGGCAAGCTGAACGTGTCGGTCGAGTGCAGCCCGCTGCTCGGGCCGCAACTGATGCAGGCGGTGAAGGACCTGAAGGCCGGCAAGCCGCTGCCCAAGCGCATCGTCACCGAGGAAGGCATTTTCCCGATGGAAGTGGCCGCCGAAGTCTTCCCGAAACGCAAATACTGATTGATGGCCCACCCCCGAAGCGCCTTCGGCGCTCCCCCTCGAGGGGGCGCCGCTGGCGGACCGGCGGAGCCGGATCCGCGGCGGCCGCTTGATCTGAACACAGAGGAGACACCGTGAGACTCATCAAATACTTCATGGCCGCACTGGCGGTCTGCATTTCGGCGCTGGCGCAGCCTGCGCTGGCGCAGGACAAGGGCCTGATCGCGATCTCGATGCCGACCAAGTCGTCGGCACGCTGGATCGCCGACGGCTCGAACATGGTCAAGGTGTTCAAGGAGAAGGGCTACCGCACCGACCTGCAGTACGCCGAGGACGACATCCCGAACCAACTGGCGCAGATCGAGAACATGATCACCAAGGGCCCGAAGGTCCTGGTGATCGCCGCGATCGACGGCACCACCTTGTCCGACGCGCTGCAGAAGGCGGCCGACAGTGGCATCAAGGTCATCGCCTACGACCGCCTGATCAAGAACTCGAAGAACGTCGACTACTACGCCACCTTCGACAACTTCCAGGTCGGCGTGCTGCAGGCCGGCTACATCGAGAAGGCGCTGAACCTGAAGACGGCCAAGGGCCCGTTCAACATCGAGCTGTTCGGCGGCTCGCCGGACGACAACAACGCCTTCTTCTTCTACGATGGCGCGATGTCGGTGCTGAAGCCGCACATCGACAGCGGCAAGCTCGTCGTGCGCAGCAAGCAGCTCGGCATGGACAAGGTGTCGACCCTGCGCTGGGACGGCGCGGTGGCGCAGTCGCGCATGGACAACCTGCTGTCGGCCTACTACTCGCAGGCACGTGTCGACGCGGTGCTGTCGCCGTACGACGGACTGTCGATCGGCATCATCTCGTCGCTGAAGGGCGTGGGCTACGGCTCGCCCAAGCAGCCGATGCCGGTCGTGACCGGGCAGGACGCCGAGATCCCGTCGGTGAAATCGATCCTCGCGAAGGAGCAGACCGCCACGGTGTTCAAGGACACGCGTGAACTCGCCAAGGTGACGGCCAACATGGTCGACGCGCTGCTGTCGGACAAGCCGGTGCCAGTCAACGACACCAAGACCTACAACAACGGCGTGAAGGTCGTGCCGTCGTACCTGCTGAAGCCGGTGAGCGTGGACGCGAGCAACTGGAAGCAAGCGCTGGTCGCGAGCGGCTACTACAAAGAGAGCCAGATCAAGTAACGCGAGCCGCGCAGATCGGCCGAAGGAGACTGGGGTGGACGCCATTCTGGAGATGCGCGGGATCACGAAGACCTTCCCGGGCGTCCACGCACTCGACCACGTGAACCTGCGGGTTCGCGCCGGGGACATTCATGCCATCGTCGGCGAGAACGGCGCCGGCAAGTCGACCCTGATGAAGGTGCTGAGCGGCGTCTACCCCTGCGATTCGTACAGCGGCGAGATCCACTTTCAGGGCGAGCTGCGCCGCTTCCGGACGATCGCCGACAGCGAACGGCTGGGCATCATCATCATTCACCAGGAACTGGCGCTGGTGCCCTTGCTGTCGATCGCCGAGAACATCTTTCTCGGCAACGAGCCGGCAAAGAACGGCGTGATCGACTGGTTCGAGGCTTACCGCCGCACCGGCGAACTGCTCGCGAAGGTGGGGCTGAAGGAGTCGCCGACCACGCTGATCACGCACCTGGGCGTCGCCAAGCAGCAGATGGTCGAGATCGCGAAGGCGCTCGCGAAGGACGTGAAGCTGCTGATCCTCGACGAGCCGACCGCGAGCCTGAACGAAAGCGACAGCGATGCGCTTCTCGCGCTGCTGCTGGAGCTGAAGGCGCAGGGCGTCTCGGCGATCCTGATCTCGCACAAGCTCAACGAGATCGCGAAGGTGGCCGACGCGATCACCGTGCTGCGCGACGGCGCGGCGGTGGAGACGATGGACTGCCGCAGCGGGGCGGTCAGCGAAGACCGCATCATTCGCCAGATGGTGGGCCGCGAGATGACCGACCGCTACCCCAAGCGCACGCCGGCGATCGGCGAGACGGTGTTCGAGGTGCGCGACTGGCGCGTGCACCACGCGTTGCACGCGGACCGCGAGCAGATCAAGGGCGTGAACCTGCACGTGAAACGAGGCGAGATCGTCGGCATCGCCGGCCTGATGGGCTCGGGCCGCACGGAATTCGCGATGAGCGTGTTCGGCCGCTGCTACGGCCAGCGCATCAGCGGCCGGGTGTTGATGCACGGCCGCGAGGTGGACGTGCGCACGGTCGAGAAGGCCGTCGCGAATGGCATCGCCTACGTCACCGAAGACCGCAAGGGCTGCGGCCTGGTGCTGAACGACGACATCCGGCGCAACATCAGCCTCGCGAACCTGAAGGCCGTGGCGACCGGCGGCGTGATTTCCGAAGGCGAGGAGTTCCGCGTAGCGACCGACTACC
>DATKCI010000075.1:0-9256 GCA_035513255.1 Piscinibacter sp.
CCTGGTCCTTTCGGACATACGAGATGTCGTCAAGAATAAGCAGGTCGTAGCGATCGAGCTTGGCCAGTGCTTGGGGCAACTGAAGGTTTTTGCGGGCGGCCTGCAGGCGCTGCACCAACTCGCTGGTGCGCGTGTACAGAATCGAGCGCGCGGTGCGCATGGTGTTCGACGCCAAGGACCAGTACCCGTCGCAGTGGGCGGCGATCGAGTCGATTGCCGGCAAGATCGGCTGCACGGCCGAGACGCTGCGCAAGTGGGTGCGCCCAGGCGAGCGCGACAGCGGCGCGCGGCCCGGGCCCACGACGGCCGAGGAGCAGCGCATCAAGGAGCTCGAGCGCGGGGTCCGCGAGCTGCGCAAGACCAACGAGATCCTGAAGCTGGCCAGCGCATATTTCGCCCAGGCGGAGCTCGACCGCCATCACAAGAAGAGCATCGTGCTCGCGTGGGGGTCGAGTCGATCTGCTGCGCACTGCAGATCGCCCCTTCGGCATACCGGCGCCATGGAGCGCGCCAGCGCGATCCGGTGCTGCAGCCTCCACGGGCGCTGCGCGCCGCCGAGCTGATCCGTAAGCAATGGGATGGGCGCCCCCACCCGATGACGGCATCGATGTGCCAGAGTGGAAGTGTCATCACCCACTCGACCCGGAAGGAGCGTCCACCATGCTGAGGTGCGACAGTCGGCCTCGATCTGGCCAAGAACGTGTTCCAAGTGCACGGCGTGAACGAACACGGCAAGGTCGTGCTTCGCAAGCAATTGCGGCGTGACCAGGTTGCTGCATTCTTGCCAGTTTCCCTGCGTGCCTGGTCGGCGTTGAGGCATGCTCGAGCGCGCATCACTGGGCGCGCAAGCTCGAGGCGATGGGCCACACTGCACGCCTGATGGCTCCGCAGTTCGTCAAGCCGTACGTGATGAGCAACAAGAACGATGCGGCTGACACCCGGCTTCAGCGTGCTGCGGCGGATTCCGACGAATACGTGTCGGGAATCGAACTCGCGAGCTGCTGCATGCGTCGTCGGTTTCCAGCGTCACCAGTCGCGGCTTGTGAGGGTTTCGACGTTTCCGCTGCCCTCGCAGCTGTAGACGACCGGTTGGCCTCGAGACGCTCAACGGTCGGCACGTGGCGGGCTGATGATGTTGTGGCCGTGTTGTAGGCACGTCGAAGCCAGGTGCATGAACTCGTTCAGCGCGTTGCGCACCTACTAGAGGCGACGCCGGCGATGTCTGGGGATCGCTCCACTCGGACCCGCTGCGAGTAGGCGGAGACGAAGGAAGGGCGCGCCGAGCCCAATTTGGCTCGTGGCTCGACCCTGCTTTTTGGTACTTTTTTGGTACCAGCAAGAAAAATGCACCTGGCGTTGCCGCCAAGTGCTTGATCTGTTTACCGAATTTGGTAGGCGCGATTGGACTCGAACCAACGACCCCCACCATGTCAAGGTGGTGCTCTAACCAGCTGAGCTACGCGCCTGCGAAGCCTCAGATTCTAGCAGCACTTTTGGCTTCACTTCCGCCGGGCCGAGCGCACGCCGCCCACACGGGCCACGGCGTTCAGCACGTGGCCCAGGCGCGCCGAGTCGGCCACCTCGACGGTGAAGGTCATCCACGCGGTGCCGCCCTGCGCATCGCGCACCGTCTGGGTCTTCACGCCCGTCACGTTCATCTTCTCCTTGGCGAACACCTCCGAGATGTCGCGCAGCAGGCCTTGGCGGTCGGCCGCCTCGACCATCACGTCGACCGGGTACAGCGCCGCCTTGTCGCCGCGCGGCGCGCCCCAGGCGACCGCGATCACGCGCTCGGGCGAGCGGCTCGCCATTTCGCGGAAGTTCGTGCAGTCGCCGCGGTGGATGGCCACGCCCTTGCCGCGGGTCACGTAGCCGCCGATCGGATCCGGCGGCGCGGGACGGCAGCAGCGCGCGAGCGTGGTCAGAAGCGACTCGACACCCACCACCAACACGCCGCCCTTCGGCGATTCGCCCTCCGGCCGCGAGCGCTTCAGCGCGATCACCTCGTCTGGCGTGGGCGCCGGCTCCGACGGCCGCAGCAGGTTCTCGATGTGGCGCAGCGAGAACTCGTCCTTGCCGACGACCTCGAACAGCGCGTCGGCGTTGCGAAAACCCAGCTGCGACGCGAGGTCGTCGAGCTTGATAGCGGTCTTGCCTTCGCGCTGCAGCAGCTTCTCCACCGCCTCGCGGCCGCGCGCGGTCGTGTCGGCCAGCGCGAGCGCGTTGAACCAGCCGCGCACCTTGGCTTTCGACCGCGGGCTGCGCAGGTAGCCCAGTTCGCCATTGAGCCAGTCGAGCGACGGACCGCCCTCCTTCACCGACGTCACCTCGACGGTCTGGCCGCTTTGCAGCGGCGTGTTCAGCGGCACCATCGCGCCGTCCACCTTGGCGCCGCGGCAGCGGTGGCCGAGGTCGGTGTGCACCGCGTAGGCGAAGTCGATCGGTGTCGCGCCGGCCGGCAGTTCGACCACGGCCGCGTTCGGCGTGAAGACGTAGATGCGATCGTCGAACACGGCCTCGCCGGTGACGGCCTCACTCTCACCGCGCCCCGCGAAATCGCGCTCCCAGGCCAGCAGCTGCCGCAGCACCGCCTTGCGGGCCTCGGCCACCTGCGCATCGAACTCGGCGCCGGCCGCGACGCCCGCATAGCCTTTGACCCCGGCTTCCTTGTAGGCCCAGTGCGCGGCCACGCCGTGTTCGGCGTGCTCGTGCATCGCGCGTGTGCGGATCTGCACCTCCACCGGCCGTCCATCGTCGTCGAGCACGACCGTGTGGAGCGACTGGTAGCCGTTGCCCTTGGGCCGTGCGATGTAGTCGTCGAACTCGCCGGCCACCGGGCGGTACAGCTCGTGCACGCGGCTGAGCACCTGGTAGCAGTCGCGCACGTCGGAGACGATGACGCGGGTCGCGCGAACGTCGAACACGTGCGCGAAGTCCAGGCCCTTGCCCTGCATCTTCTTCCAGATGCTGTAGAGGTGCTTCGGCCGCCCCTGCACCTCGGCGCGCAGGCCGTGCGCGAGCAACTGCTCGGCGAGCCGATGGCGGAAGCTGTCCACGCGCTGCTCGCGTTCGACGCGCTTCTCGTCGAGCAGCGCGGCGATCGCCTTGTACTGCTCGGGTTGCAGGAAGCGGAACGACAGGTCCTCGAGTTCCCACTTGATCTGCCAGATGCCCAGGCGATTCGCCAACGGCGCAAAGACCTGCATCGACTCGCTCGCCAGCACCTCGGGGCACGGCCGCTTGCAGGCCGCGTAGTAGCGCAGCGTCTGCAGCCGCGACGCGAGCCGCAGCAGCACGACGCGCAGATCGCGCGAGAACGCGAGCAGCATCTTGCGCACGCGCTCGGTCTGCTGCGCGCGCTGGTCTTCGCCGACCTTCGCCTCGCGCGCCGCGCGCTGGATCTGCACCAGCTTGCGGGTATGCGCGACGAGGCTCGCGTGCGACGCGCCGAAGGCCTTCGCGACCACGTCCTCGGGCTTGTTCAGGTAGTCGCCCGCGTAGACGAGGTAGGCCGCCGCGCGCATCGACGGCGCGGCGCCGATGCCTTGCAGCACGGCGGCCACGCCGTCGGCGTGGGCGAGCGCCTCCTCGCCGGTGTCCAGCAACTGGCCCGACAGCAGCGGCTCGGCGAAGGCGCGGGCGCGAGCGAGCTGCGCCGCTTCGTCGGCGGCGTGCTCGTCGACCAGCTGGACGATGGGCGCCGCGCCGGCGGGTGCATCGGACAGGCCGGTTTTCATGGGCCGAGCAGGAACTCCCGAACGACCGCCACCTGCTCGGACGCGACCAGCATCGGCGCATGGCCGACGTCGGCGAACTCGTGAAGCCTTGCTTTCGGACCGCGTTGGGTCATCGCGAGCGCGGTGTCGCGGGTCAGCAGGTCCGAGTCGGCGCCGCGCAGCAGCAGCGTCGGGCAGGCGACCGCGTCGTAGGCCTTCCACAGCGCCGCTTCGCCGGCTGCCGCCATTTCGGGCGTCATCGCCCGAAACGGCACCGCGATCTGCGGGTCGTAGTGGGGTTTGAAGCCGCCGGCGTCGGCCTTGAGCATCGGCTTCGTCAGCGCAAGCCATTGCTCGCGCGTGTGTGCGCCGAACCCCTGCGAGATCGTCAGCATGTAGTCGGCCGCTTCTTCGAGCGTGCCCCAGCGCATCGGCAGACCGAGGTAGGTGCCGATGCGCGCGATGGCGTCGGCCTGGATCGTCGGGCCCACGTCGTTGAGCACGAGCCGGCGGATGGGATTGTTCGGCAGCGACGCCAGGCCCAGCCCGATCAGCCCGCCCATCGACGTGCCGACCCAGTACACGGTCTGCGCGTTCAGCCGCGCGAGCAGCGTGACCATGTCGGCGGCGTAGGTGGGCAGCTGGTATCCCATCGGGTCGGGCAGCCAGTCCGACTCGCCGCGGCCGACCGCGTCGGGCGCGACGACGCGGCAGCCGCCCGCCAACGAGGCCGCCAGCGCATCGAAGTCGCGCCCCTGCCGCGACAGCCCGTGCGCGCAGACGACGACACGCGGATTGGCGGCATCGCCCCACTCCCAGTACGCCATGCGGTGCAGGCCGCGTGCCCCCAGACACTGCACGTGATTCAAGCGGGGTTCGGTCATCGTCGTTCGCTGTTCCGTCTTCGATAATGCATCCTAACAACTGGAGATCTGCAGATGCTCAAAGGAAAAACTGCTCTCGTCACCGGCTCCACCAGCGGCATCGGGCTGGGCGTGGCGCTCGGCCTCGCGCGCCAGGGCGCCAACGTGATGCTCAACGGCTTCGGCGACGTCGACGGCGCGAAGGCCCAGGTGGCCGCGCTCGGCGTGAAGGTCGGCTACCACGGCGCCGACATGAGCAAGCCCGCCGACATCGCCGACCTGATGGCCAGCGCCGAACGCGAGTTCGGCGGCGTGGACGTGCTGGTCAACAACGCCGGCATCCAGCATGTGGCCGCAGTCGAGGACTTTCCGGTCGAGAAGTGGGACGCGATCATCGCGATCAACCTGAGCTCGGCTTTCCACACGACGCGGCTTGCGATTCCGGGCATGCGCGCGAAGAACTGGGGCCGCGTGATCAACATCGCGTCGACGCACGGCCTGGTGGCGTCGGCCCAGAAGTCGGCCTACGTCGCGTCCAAGCACGGCGTTGTCGGCTTCACGAAGGCCGTGGCGTTGGAAACCGCAACGACCGGCATCACCGTCAATGCCATCTGTCCCGGCTGGGTGCTGACGCCGCTGGTGCAAAAGCAGATCGACGACCGCGCAGCGCGCGAAGGCATCCCGGTCGACAAAGCGCAGACCGACCTGCTGCGCGAAAAGCAACCGTCCTTGCAGTTCGTCACCCCGGAGCAGCTGGGCGAACTCGCGGTGTTTTTGTGTTCGCCGGCCGCGAACAACGTGCGCGGGGCGATCTGGAACGTCGACGGCGGCTGGGCCGCGCAGTAGCGACGGTCGCTACTTGTCCATCTGCACGGTGCCTTCCACCGTGACGGTCACCATCGCCTTGCCGGCCTCGACCGGCAGCGCGGCATCCTCCTGCGTCGAGGCCATCTTCGCGCGCATCATCGGGATCGGGCCGCCGGGCGGCTCGTTCGCCATCACGTTGACCTCGCGGATCGTGTAGCCGGCGTAGCCGAACTGTTTGGCGTAGTCGGCGGCCTTCGCGCGGTAGCGATCGATCGCACGCGCGCTCACCTCGCCCTCGGCCTTTTCGCGCGTCTCGCGCGCGAGCGAGTGCTCCACCCGGTTCACCGTCATGCCGGAAATGCGCCCGGCCAGTCGGGCGATCGCGGGCATGTCGCGGCCTTCGACGACCAGCTCCGCCGTGCCTTGCCAGCCCGACATCACGCCCTTGTTCGTGTAGCGCGGGTGCAGCGAGAAATTCCCCGTGTGCACGTCGAGCTGGCCCGGCTTGACCACCCGCTTCGCCTCGTTCAGCGCAGCATCCAGCGCCTGCTTCAGCGCGGTCTGCACGGCGCTCGCATCGAGGCCTTCGCGCGTGGTCGTCAGCGTGAGCGTCATCAGGTCCTGCGCCACTTCGGTCGTCGCCGACGACGACAGGCGCACGACGCCGGACGGCGGCGGCATCTCCTGCGACATCGCCGCGGTGCCGGGCAGCGCCAGCGCGAAGACAAGAATTCGGGCGACAGATGGCTTCATGCAGTTCGGCTTTCGAGTGAAACGAAGGCAGCAGGGTAGCAGCCCAAAAACGGCATTCGACCCAAACGGTGCAGCGTTGTTTCGGGCTTCAAGCGGAAGAAGGCAAGATTTGTAACAGCTGGTCAGACCTGCCGGATTCATTAGGCAAACCTGCGCAAAATGCCACTGTTACAAATTTGGAGTTTGCCCATGAACACCGCACCCACTGCCCGCGCCGACCGTGTCGTCGTCGTCGACGACGACGCTCGGATTCGCGACTTGCTGCGGCGCTACCTCACGCAAGAGGGTTTCGAAGTGCTGCTCGCGGAAGACGCGAAAGCACTGAATCGCGTGCTGACGCGCGAGACGGTCGACCTGATCGTGCTCGACCTGATGCTGCCCGGCGAAGACGGCCTGTCGATCTGCCGGCGCCTGCGCGCCGCCAACGACGTGACTCCGATCATCATGCTGACCGCCAAGGTCGAGGACGTGGACCGCATCGTCGGCCTCGAGGTCGGTGCGGACGACTACCTGCCCAAGCCCTTCAACCCGCGCGAACTGCTGGCGCGCATCCACGCGGTGCTGCGCCGCCGCCCGTCTCTGGAGGCGCCCGGCGCTCCGGCCAAGGACGCGCAGACCGTCACCTTCGGCCCCTTCGAGTTCGATCTTGCGCTGCGCCGGCTGTCGAAAGAAGGCGAGCAGATCGCGCTGACGACCGGGGAATTCTCGATGCTGAAAGCGCTGGTGCGCCACCCGCGCCAGCCGCTGTCGCGCGACAAGCTCGCGCAGCTGGCGCGCGGCCGCGAATTCGAGCCCTTCGACCGCAGCCTGGACGTGCAGATCTCGCGGCTGCGCAAGATGATCGAACCCGATCCGGCCCAGCCGCGTTATATCCAGACCGTGTGGGGCGTGGGGTATGTGTTCGTGCCGGATGGCTCGGCTTGAGCTGCCGGCATCATCGAGCGGCCCCTTCGCGGGGCCGTTTTTCTGCGAACAACCGTCACCCCGGCGAAAGCCGGGGTCCACTGCAGGCGCGCCAACAGTGGGCCCCGACGCGGCCGAAGGCCGGCCTGTCCTGAGCTTGTCGAAGGGCCGGGGTGACGGGTCGCGGATGTCTGCTAGATTCGCGCAGCTTTTGACCACCACCCTGCCCGCACTTCCGTCTCCATGGCCAAGAAACACGTTGCGCTGAGCCTGTTCTGGCGCACCTTCTTCCTGCTGGCCATCCTGCTCGCCGGCGGCGTGTTCGCCTGGACGCAGACCTTTCGGGCGATGGAGTTCGAACCGCGGGCCGTCCAGGCCGCGCAGCAGATCGCGAGCCTCGTGAACCTGTCGCGCGCGGCCTTGCGCAGCACCGACGGCATCAACCGCGTCGCGCTGATCAAGAGCATGCAGAACCAGGAGGCGATGAAGCTGCAGCCGCGCGAGCCGGGCGACAAGTGGCAGCCGTACGAGGTCGACCGCTTCACCCGCGCCATCGGCCAGGAGCTGCGCTCGCGCCTCGGTCCCGACACGCTGGTGGCCAGCGAGGTCAACGAGTCGCCGGGGCTGTGGGTCGGCTTCTCCTTCGACGCCGATCCCTACTGGCTGCAGGCCGACCCGACGCGGCTCGCGCCGATCGCCTGGACCACGCTGTTCGTCTGGGGCGGCATTGCGCTCGTGGCCACCGTGCTCGGCTCGGTGGCAATCGCGCGCCTCATCAACCAGCCGCTGCGCGACCTGTCGTTCGCCGCGAGCCGCATCCGCGAAGGCGAGTTCGACTCGCGGCTCGACGAGAACACGCTGACCAGTGAGATCCGCCAGGTCAACATGGGCTTCAACCGAATGGCGCGCGAGCTCGCGAAGGTGGAGGAAGACCGCGCCGTGATGCTCGCCGGCATCTCGCACGACCTGCGCACGCCGCTCGCGCGGCTGCGGCTCGAAGCCGAGATGAGCGTCGAGGACGACGAAGCCAAGCGCAACATGGCCTCCGACATCGACCAGCTCGACGCGATCATCGACAAATTCATGGACTACGCGCGACCCGGCGAAGTCAAGCTCGTGCCGGTGCACCTGTCCAGCCTCGTCGATCGGGAGATGGCGGCTTTCCGCGACCCGAGCCAGATCCGCATCACCTCGCGCGTGGCGATCGACACCAAGGTGATGGCCGATGAAACCGAGCTCGGCCGCGTGCTGCAGAACCTGTTCGAGAACGCGCGCCGCTACGGCCGCTCCAGCGACACCGGGATTGCGCGCGTGACGGTCAGCTACGCACGCACCGGGCCGTGGGTGATCCTCAGCGTGCGCGACCATGGCCCCGGCGTCGACCCGAAGAAGCTCGGCCAGCTGACGACGCCGTTCTTCCGCGGCGACGCCGCCCGCACCGCCGCCACCGGTGCGGGCCTCGGCCTTGCGATCGTCGAGAAGGCCGTGCAGCGAATGAGCGGCACGTTCGAGATCGCCAACGCCGCCGAAGGCGGGCTGATCGCACACGTGCGCCTGAAGAAGGCGCCCTGAGTCCATCGGCCTGACCGGGCCGCCGCGAGAGGAAAACCGCCACCGGCCCTCGCCGAGTGTTCGGTTTTCCCCCACCCTGCGCCGCATCGCGTGCGGAATTCCTTCGTGCAATCAATCACTTGGCTCCTCGCGCCTGGTTGGCACGGCGCGTGCACTTGAGTGGCGTCGAATTCGACATTCACCCCGCCCGAGAGCAGCACAAGGAGACACACGATGATCCGCAGAACATTCAGCGCGACGCTGGCGCTGTGCGCGCTGGCCGCCGCGCCCGCCGCCTGGAGCCAGGCATTCCCCAACAAGCCCGTGCGGCTGGTCGTTCCGTTTGCACCGGGCGGCACCACCGACATCATCGCCCGCGTGGTGTCCGAGAAGATGGGCCAGGCGCTGGGCCAGACGGTGGTGGTCGAGAACAAGGCCGGCGCCGGTGGCGCGATCGGCGCGATGGAGGTCGTCAAGGCACCCGCCGACGGCCATGTGCTGAGCGTGGCCACCGTGTCGACCACCGCGGCCAACCCGGCGATCAACCCGAAGATTCCGTACGACCCGATCGCCGACTTCGTGCCGGTCATCAACATCGCCGCCACGCCCAACGTCATCGCGGTGCATCCGTCGTTCCCGGCGAAGGACTACAAGAGCTTCATC
>DATKCI010000076.1:0-7151 GCA_035513255.1 Piscinibacter sp.
GGCTTTCGCCGGGGTGACGGGCAAGGGGTGACGGGCAAGGGAGGGCCGCAGAACGGGGAAAACCAATGGAATCCGGTCATTTGGTTCAGCGGTCGACGTTCAGTGCGAGTGCCGAGGCACCGCGGCGCCGCGGCAGCCGACGAGAAAATCGAGGTCGCAGCCTTCGTCGGCCTGCAGCACGTGGTCCACATGCAGCTTCTGGTAGCCGCCCGTCGACTTCGCCGGCTGCAGCGTCACGGTGGCCATGCGGTCGGCGAGCTCCGCGTCGCTGATGTCCAGGTGCAGCCGGCCGGCTTCGCAGTCGAGCTCGATCCAGTCGCCGTCGCGCACAGCGGCCAGCGGCCCGCCGGCGGCGGCCTCGGGCGCCACGTGCAGCACGACGGTGCCGTAGGCGGTGCCGCTCATGCGGGCGTCGGAGATGCGCACCATGTCCTTCACGCCCTGGCGCAGCAGCTTGGGCGGCAGACCCATGTTGCCGACCTCGGCCATGCCGGGGTAGCCCTTGGGCCCGCAGTTCTTCATCACCAGCACCGAGCTCGCATCGACGTCGAGCGCCTCGTCGACGATGCGGTGTTTGTAGTCCTCGAGGTTCTCGAACACGACGGCGCGCCCGCGGTGTTTGAGCAGCTCGGGCGATGCGGCCGACGGCTTCAGCACCGCGCCGCGCGGCGACAGGTTGCCGCGCAGCACCCGGATGCCGCCGTCGCCGATCAGCGGCTTGTCGATCGGGCGGATCACTTCGTCGTTGTGGTTGGGCGCCTCGCGCACGTTGTCCCACAGCGTGCGGCCGTTGACGGTGAGCGCGTCGGGATGCGGCAGCAGCGCATGCTCGCCGAGCCGGCGCAGCACCGCCGGCAGCCCACCGGCGTAATAGAACTCCTCCATCAGGAAACGGCCCGACGGCATCAGGTCGACGATCGTCGGCGTGCCGCGGCCGAGCCGCGTCCAGTCTTCCAGTTCGAGCGGCACGCCGATGCGGCCTGCGATCGCCTTCAGATGGATCACCGCGTTGGTCGAGCCGCCGATCGCGGCGTTGACGCGGATCGCGTTCTCGAACGCGGCGCGCGTGAGGATCTTCGACAGCTTCAGGTCCTCGAACGCCATCTCGACGATGCGCATGCCCGACATCTGCGCGAGCACGTAGCGCCGCGAGTCGACGGCCGGGATCGCCGCGTTGTGCGGCAGCGCGGTGCCCAGCGCCTCGGCCATGCAGGCCATCGTCGAGGCGGTGCCCATCGTGTTGCAGCTGCCGGCCGAGCGCGACATGCCGGACTCGGCCGAGAAGAACTGGTGCACGTCGATCTCGCCCGCCTTCAGCGACTCGTGCAGCTGCCACACGGCGGTGCCCGAGCCGATGTCGCGGCCGCCGAGCTTGCCGTTGAGCATCGGGCCGCCGCTGACGACGATGGCCGGCACGTCGCAGCTCGCCGCTCCCATCAGCAGCGCCGGCGTGGTCTTGTCGCAGCCGGCGAGCAGCACGACGGCGTCGATCGGGTTGCCGCGGATCGCCTCCTCTACGTCCATCGCCGCGAGGTTGCGCGTCAGCATCGCGGTCGGCCGCAGGTTGGACTCGCCGTTGGAAAACACCGGGAACTCCACCGGAAAACCGCCCGCTTCGTAGACGCCGCGTTTCACGTGTTCGGCGATTCTGCGGAAGTGGGCGTTGCACGGCGTGAGCTCGGACCAGGTGTTGCAGATGCCGATGATCGGCTTGCCCTGGAATTCGTGGTCCGGGATGCCCTGGTTCTTCATCCAGCTCCGGTACATGAAGCCGTTTTTGTCGGCGGTGCCGAACCATTCGGCCGAGCGCAGCGTCTTGCGATCGGGCATGTCGTCTCCTGTGGAATGCCGCCCGTCGTCATGGGTGCGTGGGCGGCAGCGGGAGACTACGGGGAACAGAGATATCTATCCAATGAACTCTTGGGCAGGAGAGATATGTATATCGGCATGCCACAGCCACGCCGGCATTGCTCCCTCTCCCCCTTGGAGAGGGCTGGGGGGCGCGGCGCCGCATGTGGCGCTGTTTGTTCGCAGGCGCAGCGGCCCTCACCCTAACCCTCTCCCAGAGGGAGAGGGAAGAGATCCACTACCGCAGTTGGCGACCTCGCCGTTCAGCCGGCGAAGCGGTGCGGCACGATGCCGCTGGCGTCGGTCGGCACGACGAACAACGCCCCGGCCAGCGGCTGGGCCGCGCGTTGCTCGTCGGACAGTTCGGCCGCGGCGCTCGTCACGAACAGGCTGCGCAGATCTGCCCCGCCGAACGAGACGTTGGTGATGTTCGATGCCGGCAGCTCGATGCGCGCGAGTTCGCGTCCGTCGTCCGGTGCGTGGCAGGTGACGCAACCGCCGCCCCAGTGCGCGATCCACAGGCGGCCGTCGCGGTCGGTGGTCATGCCGTCGGGGTAACCGTCGCCCTTCGCGAAACGCAGCCACACGGCGGGCTCGCTGACGGTTCCGTCGATCGGATCGAATCTGCAGCGGTGGATGAAGTTGCGCGCCGTGTCGTTGACCCACATCGTGCGGCCGTCCGGCGACCAGGCCGGGCCGTTGGTCACCGGGAATTGCGCCGCCCAGGCACAGGCGATCGACGTGGCTTCACCTTCGCTGCCGACGCGGTAGAGCGAGCCGGTCGGCGCCGTGCAGCCGGTGTCCATCGAGCCGACCCAGAAGCGGCCCTGCGCGTCGCACTTGCCGTCGTTGAAGCGGTTGTCCGGCAAATCGGTTTCCACTTCATGCAAGGTGTGCAGCGTGGCAGTGTCGGGGTCGAACAAGGCGATCCGGTGACGCAGCGCGACGACGAGGCCCGGCCTGGTGGACCGTTCGGCGACGGCGCTGATCGTCTCGTCGAAATCCCACTGGCGGCGCTGTCCGCTGCCCGGATGCAGACGCATCAAACGCTGTCCGAAGATGTCGACCCAGTAGATCGCCTGCTGCTGCGGCGACCAACACAGCCCTTCGCCGAGTTGCGCACCCGCGGGCCAGAGCGGTTCGGGCTCGCCGCAGGAAGGCGCCGCGACGGACGTTTTTTCTCTGGGCGAAGACGGCATTTCAAAAGGGGTCGTGCTTGACGCGCGGCATCGTAGCAAGGCACAGTGATAGCAGGAAATACATATATACGCATCGCTTCATATTAGTTTTGCAATCAGGAGACCCCCGTGCCCACCCTTCGCCCCATCGACGCCACCCGACTGGCCACCTACCCGAGCCTGCGCGGCAAAAGCGTCTTCGTGACCGGCGGCGGCAGCGGCATCGGTGCATCCATCGTCAAGTCATTCGCGCTGCAGGGTGCGCGTGTCGCCTTCGTCGACATCGCCAAGGAGGCCAGCCAGGCGCTGGCGCAGGAACTGGCCAGTGCCGACATCGCGCCGCCGTGGTGGGAGGTCTGCGACGTGCGTGATGTGGCGGCGCTGCAGTCGGCGATCAGCCGCGCAGCCGCCGCCATTGGCGACTTTGCCGTGCTGGTCAACAACGTCGCGAGCGACGACCGGCACACCATCGAGTCGGTGACCGTCGACTACTGGGACGATCGGATGGCCATCAACCAGCGGCCGGCGTTCTTCGCGATCCAGTCCGTGGTGCCGGGCATGAAGCGGCTCGGCGGCGGCTCGGTCATCAACCTCGGCTCGTCCGGCTGGCAATTGAAGGCGGGCGGTTATCCGTGCTACGCCGTCGCCAAGTCGTCGGTGAACGGGTTGACGCGCGGCCTGGCGCAACCGCTGGGCGCCCATCGCATCCGCATCAACACGGTCACGCCCGGGTGGGTGATGACCGAGCGGCAGGTCACGCGGAACATCGACCCGCAAGGCGAGCAGACACTGCTGTCGCAGCAGTGCCTGCCCGACTTCTTGCAGGGCGAGGACATCGCCTCCATGGTGCTATTCCTGGCATCCGACGACGGGGCGATGTGCTCGGCGCAGGAGTTCACCGTCGACGCGGGGTGGATTTAGACGGCGTAGTCATCGGACCGTGGGGCGGAGCAGTCGAGGAGCAATCATGCAAAACGACGAAAAGCAGATCCGCATGCTCGTCGCTACCTGGATGGCGGCAACCCAGGCCGGCGACGTCGACACGCTCTTGAGCCTGATGGCAGAGGATGCCGTCTTTCTCGCGCCCGGCAGGCCGCCGATGCGAAAGAGCGAGTTCGAGGCGGCGGCGAAGGCCGGCCGCGCCCCGCCCCCGTTCGATGGCACCAGCGACATCGAGGAAATCAAGGTTCTCGGCGACTGGGCGTTCATGCGGACCCGGCTCACGGTCGTCGCGACACCTGCGGATGGTTCGCCTCCCACCGAACTCGCCGGCCACACGCTGACCATCCTTCGCAAGGACGGCGGCAAGTGGCTGCTGGCCCGTGACGCGAACCTGCTGTCGCCGGTGCAGCGGCAGCGGACGTAGCGCACGGTTCCTTCATGGAAGCGACGGGTCTGGTTTAGGCCGCCGCCAAGGCCGCGATCGCCGCGGCGTCCAAGGCCCCGTGATAGACGCGGAAGTCGTCGATCTTCCCCTTCAGTAGCGGGTCCGCGGTGAACTGGGACTTCCCGATCCAGCACGCCATGCCCTCCCCGAGGGAAAACGGCGCCAGCGTCATCGTCGGATGAGTCCCGATGACTTGACCGTCGAGGTACAAGGTGCCGACACCCCCGGACAGCGTGACCGCGATGTGGGCCCACGCGCCGACAGGCAGAGCGACATTGCCGTCGATCACCTGTCGGTTGTAGCCGTGAACGGTGGTGATCTCGAAGCGCGGCTTGCCGGCACTGCTGTGTCCCGTGAGGAACATGTAGCGCCGCGTCCCGGAGCCGAAGTCGAAGATGCGCGCCCACGTGCGCGCCTCGTCGGCATGGACCCACGCCGCAATCGTGAAGTCGGCGAGCTCCGTGGGGATGTCCGCCGCAAGACTGACGTGGTCCGCCGTGCCGTCCAGGGCGACGGCGCTGCCCGCTCCTCGGCCGTCGGTCCAGCCATCGCTGCGGACCAACTGAGCCGCCGGCCAGCGGCCGGTCGAATCCGCGGCGAGCGATCCACTGCCGTCGTTGAAAGCCAGATGCATCAGCAGCGCGGGCGCCACGGACACGCTGACCTCGTTGGACGGGCCGCTCTCGCCGTTGGCGGTGCGCGCGGTGACGACATAGAACGGCTTGCCCGAGGCCGCGGCCAACGATTCGTTGAAGGTCGGCACGTCGACCACGCCGGTCGCGATGGTGGTGTACGGCCCGCCGCTCGTGGCCGCGCGCTTCACGTCGTACGAGACTGCGTCGGGCGTGCCCCACCACGACAGCACCGCCTGAAGGCCCTGCCGATGCACGCGCAGACTGCGCGGAGCGCCGCCGGTGATGGCATCGCGTGCGAACGTGAGCGTGCCGAAGCCGAGCTGATCGCCGTTGCCTCCGTCGCCTTCCGGCCGCAGTTGGGCTGCCTGACGACGGGTGTGCGGCGCCGCGATGCCGATGCGGCCTTCGAAGTGATGCAGCGCCGATTCCCACACCGGCCGCCGGTGGCCCAGACCGGCCGTCGACAGCGCCGATTGCGTGCCTTGCTTGTTGACGTTCGTGAGATAGGGAACGGCGAGGAAGGCGTCTGCGGCGTCGCGCAGGTTCGACCGCGCGACGTATTCGGCGCCGGCCAGGAAGCGGCTGTTGTCGTAGCCGTAAAGATCGTCGCCCTGGTTCCATGCCATCTCGCAAAACGCGCCGGCCAGGCCGATGCCGAGCGTGCAATGGCCTTGATCGCGGCCGCTCTCCTGCCACTGCCCCAGGTTGCCGGGGTGAACGTGGTAGACCGCCTGCAGGCCGGCGCCGTTGCCGGCGCCGTGCTTGTAGTAGTCGAGCGCTTCCTGGTAGATGTCTTCGCGGTCGCACAGTACCCCCACGCTGAGCACGCAGGCGAGAGCGCACTGGTCCCAGTTGGCCCAGTAGTTGGTGATCTCCGCGCCGTTGTGGTTGACCAGGAAGTGGCTGCTCAGGGGGTAGAACACCTCCAGCATCATCTTCTGGAAGCGTGCGAAGTCGGCGGGCGCCCAGCCGCTGTACGTGCGCATGATCTCCGCCGCATTGGCGAACTGGTAGCCGTAGATGCCGGCGGCCAGGAAGCGGTCCGCATTGCCGTGGATGGCGGTCAGCGTGGAGGACCATGCGTTGAGGAAGGTCACGGCCAAGTCCGCGTACCTCGTGTCGCCCGACACTTTCCAGCGCAGCGCGAGCTGGTAGCTGCGGGCCACGTCGATGTAGAGCTGAGCGAAGTTTTGGTCCGAGCCTCCGCGGATCACGGTGGCAAGAGGGCGTGGCGACGCACCGAGCTGCGACCGGCCGTTGGCCGTGAGTGCGTTCCAGCCGCTGGTCCATGGCTCGGCCTGCGCAGCGACCTTGGCCCGCATGCGCTCGAAGTCCGCCTCCGTATGCAAGAGCCCCGGATGGAGGAACACCGGCGCGGGCGGAGCAGGCTCGGGCTCCTCGCCGGCGGGTTCCGGATCGGGCGTGCTACTGCCGCTGTCCGGGTCCGGGGTGCTACCGGTATCCGGGGCCGGCGTGCTGCCGCCGGTGTTCGCACTCGGTGTGCTGCCGCTGCTGTCCGCGTCTGTGCCGCCCCCGCATCCTGCGGTGCCGAGCAAGGCCGTCCCTCCCAGGGAGGCCATGAAGGATCGCCGCGTCACGCCGGCGTTGTCGTTCTGATCGTGTGAAGGCATCGAGGCTTGCTGCTGTGAGAAGTCGGCAGGCCTTCTCGCAAGCAACGCGCCAGGATCTCGCCGGGCGCGTGGCTTGGTGACTTGGCGGTCACTCGCGCGATTCGTCGCCGCGGCTTGGCGTCTTCAACCGGCCATCGCCACGGCGTCGCTGGATGCGCGATACGCGGCGCGCGCCGTGCGCAACTGACCATGGTGCTTTGCGGCCCACTCGACCAGGCCCATCAGCGGCACGAGCAAGGACGATCCCAGCGGCGTCAGCGCGTAGTCCACCCGCGGCGGGACCGTGGGATAGGCGGTGCGCGAGACGAGCCCGTCTTGTTCGAGGCGGCGCAAGGTCTGCGCGAGCATGCGCTGCGACACGTCCCCGATCTGCGTCTTCAGCGCCGTGAAGCGCAGCGTGCCGCCCTCACGCAGCGTCAGCAGCACCAGCATGCTCCAGCGGTCGCCGATGCGGTCCAGCACGTCCCGCACC
>DATKCI010000077.1:0-10342 GCA_035513255.1 Piscinibacter sp.
GCGCTACTCGAATGCGGCCGCCGTGTCCTGCCTGAGTCGCGCGCTGGCGCTGCTGGGCGAATCGGAGCCCGTTCGGCGCTTCAGCCTTCTGACGCAATTGGAGAAGGTCGTCGACACGGTGGGGGACCGAGCCGGTCAGGACGCGGCGATCGCGGACATGGTGGCGCTGCTCGAGCGTCATCCCGACGACGCGCGTCAGACGGAGTTGTGGTTCGCCATGGCGTTGTTGGCCGACCGCCGAAGCGACAGCGCAAGCTCGGAGCGTTATTCCCGGCAGGCGGCTGCCTTGGGCGAGCGCTGCGGTGCGGCCCGCTGGACCGCGATGGCGCACGCCAACCTGGGTTGGCTGCACTACGCAAGGCACGACTATGTAGGCGCGATGGCGCATCTGGACACTGCACTGCGCTGGGCCGCCAAGGTCGAGCCCGAGCACACGCGGGCCGAGACCGAAGCGCAGCTGCTCACCGTGTCGGCAATGGTGTCGATCCAGCAGTGCCGCCTGGACGACGCGCGCACCAGCCTGCTGTCAGTGCTGTCGCGCGGCGAGGCGCTCGGCTTGCCGCGTCTGCAACTCGGCGCATTGGAAAACCTGACGCTGGTCGCCGGCTTCCTGGGCCGCTGGCAGGAGGCGATCGAGTGGGCCGAGCGCATGCGCTCGCTGGCACATGGCGCCGGTGTGCGACGCATGCTGGCCAGTGCCGAGCAAAGCCTGGCGGTGGCACACGAGGCGCTGGGCGAGGACGCGACGGCCATGCGCTGGCACGAACAGTCCATCGCGAACAGCCGGGCCGACTTCGACCGGCGTCACGAAGTGGCGTCCATGCAGGCCATGGGCGCTTTGCATCTCAAGCGGGGTGATGCACAGGCGGCGGTGCCGTGGCACGCCCAGGCCGAAGCACTCTACAAGGCCCTGGAAGACCCGAGCGGAGAGTGCCAGGCACTCGCCTGCGCAGCGGTATGCGAGATTCACCTTGGCCGACCCGACGTGGCGTTATCGACGGTCGACGATGTGCTCAGACGCCTGGACGGTGAACTCGCAGAACGCCCATCCCACAAGACCATCGAGCTGCGCTGGACGTGCCAGCGGGTGCTCGACGCCCTGGGGGATGCGCGCGCCGCGCCGCTGCTGCGGCAGTTGGTGGCCGACGTCCAGGCGCGCGCTGCGGATCTGACCGACCGAGACGACCAAGACCGCCTGATCCAGGCCCTGCCGGTCTTGCGTGCCATCGTCGCTGCGCAGGGTGACCACGACACCTGCGCGTCGACTGGAAGAGCCTGAGCCTTCAAAGGCGGCAACCTCTGGCGGTGAGCTGACGACCTCGACCGACACTCCCCCGTTTGAACTTGAGCCCCGAAAGCAGCCTTCTGACTTTGACGTTCAACTCGCACGATGGCATCGTGCCCTGCTCGTGGGCAAGCGCGATCAATGGACCAGTTGGCCACCAGCAAGTCGTGGTCGCCGCGAATTCCGGCAGTCCCCTACAGTCGGTGCGCCAAGAAAGCAGCCGCCCGCGAACGGCAGCTACAGACTGCCAGCAGCCGTTCGGATTTGGCGGATGAATGTCGGCGGCTGCCTATAGCTGCCGGCCAGCGTTTGCCGGGCGAGCGACCGGTCCACTCTGAAACTTGACGCTCGCTGGAGTCGTCATCCCGCGGTCGGGCTGCGGCCGACGCCGCCGGCCGAATGACTGGATGTGCAAGCAGCGAACTTACCCTTCCGACCCTTTGCTGAAGTTCACTGCCTCCAAATGAACGTCTGAAAGCTGTCACCGCGAGTGCTCAAAACGGGCGGGTGGTCTGCTCGGTGGGTCACTGCGTTGCTGCATGGCCAAGCCCGGGTGGATGCCGGGCCGGACTCAGCCCGAACGCCGCGGTTCGGTGCGTCAGGGCATCTGCTTCCCCGGGTTCCTGGAGCGCCATCGCACGGCCTAGTCTTACTGTGTCACAAGAGACCGCCAGCAGCCGTTAACGAAAGCCAGCGATCGGCACCGAACGGAGAGCGTTTACTTGCCGCGGTACAGCACTGCCCCCCCACACAAGGGCCCTGATAGGCCCTCTCGCATCGGGTTTAGTGCACGGTCTCGGCGATCTGCATCAACTCAAGGGGCGGGAAGAGCTTCAGCCGGCGCGCCACCTGCATGTTGATCACCACCGCAAAACGCGTCATCCGCGCCACCGGCAGTGCGCCGTCGCTGCGGCTCCGATCCAGCATCCTATCCGCCTGGGCAGCGGCGAGGCGGCCGATGTCGGCATATCGCGCCGCTACCGAGAGCAGCGCCTGCGCATCGCGCACCGCCGATTCGTAGGGGCTGAGCACGGGAAGGCCAACGGCCACTGCGGCACCGGTCAACAAATCGGCGTTGTCACGCAGGAAGGAGGAGGAGCCCAGGTACAGGAAGTCCACGCCCTCGCGCTGCAGCGCCAGCACCTGTGGCGCGATGTCGGATGCGCGCGGTCGCCCGTCGCCTTGCAATGGCATCTCGCGCGCCACCAGCTCGAAACCCAGGCGCGGCGCCAGCGCCGCCAGCTCGTTGCGTTTCATCACCGAGTTCTGTTCGTCGGCGTGGAACAGCAGCCCGAGCCGGCGAAAACCTGGCCGGTAGCTGCGCAGTGTCTCGATGTTGACCTGCTCGGGCACGCGGTTGACGGTGCCGCTCAGGTCGTCGCGTCCGGGCTCGTCCAGGTTGCGCACCAGCCCGGCACCGACCGGATCGGCCACGACCATGAACAGCTTCGGGATCTCGAACGCGAACTGCGGTTGCGTGCGTTCGTCCAGCCGTCCGGCCACTCCAAGCGTCACATTGGTGCCGTAGGTGAGGATCAGTGCCACGCGCGCGGCGCGCGCCTCGGCAACGAAGCCGGGCAGCGTGTCCTTCTGCCGTGCCGCGTCGCGCAGCAGGAAGATTACCTCGGGCCGATGCTCCTTCAAATGTGCCTGGAAAGCCGCGCAGGCCTCCTCGCAACCGGTCCAGCTGATGATCATCACCTTGAACGGTGCCGCCGCGGCAGCGGCACCGACGAACATGAACAGCATCCCGGTGACGATTCGCAGCAGCATCCACATGGTCGTGTCTCTCAGGGTCGGTGAGCGCGGGCCAGCGTTGCGGCGCCAAGCATCAGCCCCGCCAGAGTGAGCATAGCAAGCACGAGCAGACCGGTCTCGGCACCGACCCTGGGCAGGGCCCAGGCGCAGCTGGCCAGGCCGACGATAGCCCCCAGGCGCTCGGCCAGACGCAGTGCACCAACGGCTGTGCCACGGCCCGCGTCCACGCGCTGTGCCAGCGCATACAACGGTGCGCGCAGCAGCGCATGGCCGGTGCCCAGCGCGCACATCGCGGCCACCGTGGCCCAGAAGCCGCCCCACCAGCTCAACGAGGCCAGCGCCAGTGCGGCCAGGCCGGCGCCGGCGAAGACCAGTGGTCGGGGCCCAGTTCGGCCGTCGCTGAGCGTGGACGCCACCGGCCCAAGCAGCACCGCTGCCAGGTAGTAAAGCATCACCACACGCGCAACCTCGGCTGGGCCGGATCCGGCGGCCGTGAGCATCAGTGGCGTCAGGTACCAGACGAATACAGCGGTGGTCGCGCTCATCGGCGCCGCGATGCCGAACACCAGCACCCACAGTCTCGGATCCCGCCGCGCCGCCGTGGCGGCGGCAACAGGCGCCGGAATCCGACCCGGGTCGCCCGCCGGACCACGCATCATCAGCGCCCCGACCAGGCCGGCCAGCAATGCGATGGCCACGCCACCGTACAGCGCCGCACCCGCACCGAGCCGGCCGGCGACAACCCCGCCGAGAGCCGCACCGCAGAACACGCCGCTGTAGACCACCGCGACAAAAGCCCCCAGCGGGCGCGTGCTGCCCTGTGCAGCCCCGGCGCGCAGCGCGTACTCCTGGCTGGCGACGGTTGCAGTGGTGTAGAAGATCGCCATCACGGCGCGCCACAGCGTGACCTCGAAGACATGTTCGGCCCCGGCCAACCCGGCCAGCGCGAGCATCGTCGGCAGCACCGAGATCAGGAACAGGCGCCGCGCCCCGACGCGCGCCGCCAGCCAGCCGGCCAGCGGCGTGAAGATCGCCGCCGCGAGCAGATAGGCGATTAGAGGCGCAGCGGCGGCGAGGTCGGCATTCAGCCAGGGTGGACGCGCCATGCTACGCGCGTAGACCGGCAGGAAGGCCACGGCCACCTCGGTGGCGACGCAGAAGGCGAACAGGGCGATGCGGATGTCGCCGACGTCGGCCAGGCGCAGCAGCGCAGGGCGGCCCTCGGCGATGCGTGCCTGCAGCCGCGCACTGATGTCTGCTCGCAGCGCAGCCGGAATGGCAGCCAGCCTTTCGGCCAGGTCGGTCGCATGGTCGTTGAGTCGATCGGCGACACGTGCCAGTGCACCGATGCCACCCGGCGCCACACGATCGCGGAAATCGCCTTCACGCTGCGCATCGACCAGGCGCGACACTCGCTCCAGTGGCCGGGCCACCGAGACGGCGGTCAGCAGCAATGCCAGCTCGAGCGCCACCAGTGCGGCCACCAGTCCGACAGCCAGCACGTCCAGCACGATCTCGCGCAGTCGCGTGCGCACGAAGGCCGGGTTGACGTCGATCTGGATCTCGCCAACACCGCGGTTGCCGTCCAGGATGATCAGCCGGTAGCTGCCGACGGCCGGCAACGCATGCGACGTCGGGCCGGCGTTGCGCTCCGCGCTGGCCACCGTCGAGCCGTTTGCGGCACGCACGACGATGCGCTCGACCTCCGCAAAACGCCCCAGTGTCTGCGACAGGTAGCGGTCGAGCCCGCTGATTGCATCGAGCGGCATGCCTTGTTCGAGTGCACGCTGCAGCTCGGCACGCACGATCACGCCGATCAGTCGCGTGCGTTTACCCAGTTCCGGCGCCACGGCACGCTCGAAGGCGCCGGCCGCGCGCGAGCCTGCCCCAACGACCGCAGCGACGACGAGCACCAGCAGCACGACCGTCAGCTGCGCCCGCTTGCCCTGCCCGCCGAGGGCGCCGGCGGCGCGCGTCAAGCTTCGCCCTCCTGCGTGACGGGGGTGGCCAGTTGGCGGCCGGTCGCGCGGTAATGCGCCGCGGCGGCGTCCAGGCGATCGCGAAGATCGCTTACCTCCGGAGGCGGATCACCGAGCCGTACCGGGGCCGCCGACACCTTGCCCGCGGCACGACGCCAGCCGGTGCGCTCGAAGTCCCGCAGGCTGGCGTCGAGCGCCTCGAAGTGGTGGATCGAAGGCCCCAGCCTCCAGCGCAGCAGCAGCGCCCCCAGCCCGGCAGTCAGCAGCACGACGAGTCCGGCGTCGAGCGCCAGTTCGGCCAGCATCGCGCGCACATGGGTCACGTTGCCGCCGCGTGGATAAACGACAACGATGCCGCCGTCCCGCGCCGGCAGTTCGACACCACCGATGAAACCGACGGCGGTCTCGCGAAACCAGGGCGCACCGTTGGCGGCAGTGCGGGCGGCCAGCGCGTCGGGCGCCAGCGTCGGCGGCATCGGCGTGATCGTCGAGTGCACGACCCGGCCATCGCCGTCGAAAACATGCAGCGCAATGATGTCCTCGTCGGTCTGGCGTGCACGCTCGAGCAGCGCGGCGGCGTTGCGCACGCCCGATATCGGCAGCCCAAGCCGGGTTGCGGCCGCGAACGGGGCCAACGTTCGTTCGGCCAGAACTACCAGACGCTCGCCTACCAGCGTTGCGTGGATGCTGCCGAACTGCATCGTCGCCAGGCCGACGAAGATGCAGAGCACGACCACGGTCAGCAATGTGACCGAGGCCCAGATGCGCCAGAACAGAGCCATATGCGCGCAGGCGGCGGACGCCGAGGTTGAACCAGGCGCTCAAGCATAGTGTTCCGCGCATGCCCGGCGTCAACTATCTTGAGCTGTCAGCAACAACTATCTTGAGCGGTTCGGTTGGGCGTTGATAATTGGGTTGGGGTTGCGCTGCGTTGCCGGCGAGCCGGCAACGCCGCGCGGCGTCGGTAGCTGTCCACGTTCACGGCCGCACAGGCCCCGGCTGGATTCGCGAGACATTTGCCAGGTGCACCGGCGCGCTGACGGCGCTGCCGCTGGTTCTCACCCTCGGCCTGCTGGCCTTCACGCCGCTGGGTGCGGCCGCGCCGCAGGTGGCCTTGTTCGCGGCGTTCATGACGGCCAGCATCGGCTGGCCTGGTTCATGCCACGCTCAGCCGCACCACCTTGCCGGTATCCGGGCCCTCTTCGGCCACGGCGCTGACGCTGGCAGCGCGGGTCGCCCAGCTGATGGCCGACCCGCGGCTGACACCCGCCACCGCCGCCGGCCTGCAAGGCATCGTCGCCTTGGGCGGGTTGGCGCTGCTGCTCAGCGGCGCCCTGCAAATCGTCTTCGCGCTGCTCGGGCTGGCGCGCCTGGCCCGGGTCGTGCCTCAGCCGGTGCTGGCCGGCTTCATGAACAGCGCCGCGCTGCTGGTCGTGCTGGCCCAGGTGCCGCTGCTGCTCGACCTGCCCTTGGGTTCCCGGCCGAGCCTGGGCAGTCTGGACGCGGTCCATCCGGCAGCCCTGGCGCTGGGCCTGGGCACGGCGGGCGCCATCTGGCTGCTGGCGTGGCGCTGGCCGCGGCTGCCTGCTGCGCTGCTGGGGCTGGCGGCTGGCACCGCGGTGCATGCGCTTTGGTCGACGTTGGGCGGCGCGCCGACTGCCGGCGCCAGCATCGGCACGCTGTCGTCGTCCTGGCCGTGGCCTCCCGCGCTGCTGCCTTTGCTGTGGCCTGCCGGACTGGACCTGGTGCTGGCGCATGCCGGGCCCCTGGCGCTGACCGCACTCGCCCTGGCCACCATTGGCGCGCTGGAATCGTCACTCAACGTGCGCGCGGTCGACCAGTTTCTCAACACACGGCACGACCCCCGGCGCGAGCTGCTCGTGGTGGGCTGCGCCAACATGGTCTGTGGCCTGCTGGGGGGCTTGCCGCTGGTGGCCTTGCGCACGCGGGCCCTGGCCACCTTGCGGGCCGGGGGTCGAGGCCGACTCGCCGTGCTGGTCGGGCCGGCGGCGCTGGGCCTGCTGTACGTGTTCGGCGGGCCGCTGCTGGCGGTGCTGCCGCTGCCGGTGCTGGCCGGCGTGATGCTGGTGGTGGCGGTGGGCCTGGCCGACCGCTGGACGGGGCGTCTGCTGGCGCGCTGGTGGGTCGGCGACCGTTCGCACGACCTGCTGCTGGGCCTGGGCGTGGTGGCCCTCGTCGTGGGCACAACTTTGTGGAAGGGCATGGTCGCCGGCGTTGGGCTGGGGGCGCTGCTGTCGCTGGTGGCGTTCGCTTCGCGCATGAACCGCTCGCTGGTGCACGACTGCTACCTCGCTTCGGCCAGGCCGTCGCGGCGCATCTACCCCGCGCCGGTGGAGGCGCGGCTGCGGCCGCTGCGCGCGGGCATCGTCGTGTTCGAGCTCGACGGTGCGCTGTTCTTCGGCAGCGGCGACAAGCTGCTCGACGAGGCCGACAAGCTGGGTGCCGGCTGCCGCTGGCTCGTGCTCGACCTGCGCCGCGTCAGCGCCATCGACGAGTCGGGCGCAAGGGCCCTGCAGCAGATGGTGGCGCGGCTCAAGGCGCGCGCCATCCAGGTCGATCTGGCCGGCCTGTTCGAAGGCTCGATTGCCTCGCAAGCGCTGCGCAGCTTTGGTCTGCACCTGCCCCATTGGCCCGACGCCGACCGCGCCATCGAGGCGGCTGAATACCGTCTGCTGGGTGAAGCAGGCGCTGACCCCGACGCTGACGCCAACGGTCCGGGCGACGTGCGCTCGATGGCCGAAGTGCCGTTGGCCGAGTCATCGTTGCTGGCCGGGCTGGACGCCGCGCAAGTGGCCGTCGTCGCTGCACAGCTGCAGGCTCGGCACCTGCAAACCGGCGAAGTCCTGTTCGCCGAAGGCGAAGCCGCCGACCGGCTGTATGTGGTGGGCAAGGGCTCGATCAGCATCCTCAGCACGCCCGACAAACACGGCCACACGCAGCGCTACCTCAGCGTGTCGCCGGGCATGGTGATCGGCGAGACGGCCATGCTCGACGGTGGCGGGCGCACCGCCGGCGCGGTGGCCGACGCACCCGCCGTCGTGTACGCGTTGACGCTGGCGGCTCTGAACGAGATCGGCCACACCCACCCCGCCATGGCCATCGCGCTGCACCGCAACCTGGCGCTGCACCTGTCGCAGCGCCTGCGCAGCGCGGCGGAGGCCTGGCGTGCCAGCGGGCACTGAGCGCCCGAGCGCCCGAGCACCTGAGCACCTGAGCACCGCCAGGACAGCTTCGGGTTGGCGTCAGGCCAGGGGCCGCTGGTCGTCGGTCACTTTGGCGCGGCCGGGGCCAGGTGGGCCAGGGACGGGCCACCGGCCTTGGCCAGCGCCAGATGTTCGGCCTCTTTGTGCTGTCGCCACCAGGCCAGCAGGGCTTCGAAGTCGCCACCAAACTTGCGTTGTTTCAACGCCTCGTAGAGGCTGCTGCAAATGGCTGCCGTGCCGCCGTCGAGCACGGCGGTCGTCGTCGCGTGATCGCAGACCCAGTAGGACTTTTCGAGCTCGGCCAAGGGCAGTTCGGTGGCAGCGACCGTTTGCGCGCCGGGCGCCGCTTGTGCAAACGCGCCCGGTGAGTGGCAGCCGAGCACCAGCAAGACGACGGGGAGCCACTTGAGGGCGGTGGTTGACATGACTTGATCTCCTGAACGGTGGCGTTGGACACGTGGGTCCCGCTGCAGTCGGCGGCGCCGTCTGCAGCGGTGAACGCATGTTCGCGGCGCCGGGCTCGACCGGCGCATGCCGGTTCAATAGTGAACAGCGGCGCCCGGCCTGATTGAGCCAACTCGCGCTGGTAGGCGTGAGGTGAACCGCGCCGACCAGCCGTGCCTTGGCATGAGTACAGAATCCCGCAGGTCCGAGAAAGGGTGCACGGCACACGCCAGGAGCAAGAAGAAATGCAAGACAGAGAGGTTGACGCGCTGCGCGGTGCCATCGCGTCGCTGCAGGCGCAGCGCGCGGCACTGGGCGACACGCTGGTCGACGCGGCCCCGGCGCCGCTGCTGGGACGGCTCACCGCGCTGGATGCGGCCGAGCGCATAGGAGCGCCCGTGCGCCGGCTGCGCCAGGTCAGCGTGCTGTTCCTGGACATCGTGGGCTCCACGCAGCTCACCCAGCAGTTGGACCCCGAAGACGTGCAGTCGGTGGTGGACGGCGCGCTGGCCGCCTTCACCGGGCTCGTCAGGCAATACGGTGGTGAGGTGCTGCGCTATGCCGGCGACAACATCAAGGCAGCCTTCGGCGCCGACGGCACGCGCGAGGACGACGCCGAGCGCGCCGTCAAATGCGGCCTGGCCCTGCTGCAGGAAGCGCGGCAGCGCGGCGAAGCCGTGCAGCAGGCGCATGGATTGGCCGGCTTCGATGCCCGCGTCGGCATCCACACCGGCCCCGTGGTGCGCGGCGGCGGCGTCGAGCAGGACAACAGCCTCAGCGGCCTGGCCGTCAACATCGCGGCGCGCATGGAGCAGGCGGCACCGCCGGGCACCCTGCGCATCAGCATGGACACCTACCGGCTGGTGCAAGGCCGCTTCGACGTGCTGGAACAGCCCGCCCTGCAGGTCAAGGGACTGCAGGAACCGATGCGGACCTTCCTGGTGCAGGATGTGCGCGAGCGGCGGCTGCGCGGCCTGCGGCACGGCGCGGACGGCGTGACCACCCGGCCGCGACGATGAACTGGGCCGGCTGCAGCGCGCGGCCTCGGCCGTGTGGGCGCCGCAGGGCGGGCTGGCCACGGCCACCGTGGTGGGCGATGCAGGCCTGGGCAAGAGCCGCTTGCTGGCCGAATTCCAGGCCGCGCTGCCTGCGCAGGCGCAGAGCGGCGCGCTGTGGCGCGCCAGCAGCCACCCGCAAGCGATTTACCAGCCCTACGGCCTGCTGCGCGACCTGCTGTTCTGGCACCTCGGCGTGCGCGACAGCGACACGCAGTAGAGGCGCAGCAGACCTTTGCCGCCGCCCTGCGGCCGGTCTTCGGCGAGGCCGCCGATGAACACACCGCGCTGCTGGGTCAGCTCATCGGCCTGGACTACAGCGCCAGCCCTTTCATCGCCGGCATCCTGCGCGACGGCAAGCAACTGCAGGGCCGTGGCCTGAACGCCTGGGTTCGCTGCCTGCAGTTTCAGGCCGTCGAGCAGCCGCTGGTGTTGGTGCTGGATGACCTGCACTGGGCCGACGACGAATCGCTCAACGCGCTCGACCACCTCGTGGCGGTGGCGCCGGAATTGCCGGTGCTGCTGTTGTGCGCGGCCCGCCCCGAGCTGCTGCAACGCCGGCCGCAGTGGGGTGAGCATTGGCCGGGGCACGCGCTC
>DATKCI010000078.1:0-4386 GCA_035513255.1 Piscinibacter sp.
CGTCACCCCCGCGCCGTCACCCCCGCGCCGTCACCCCCGCGCCGTCACCCCGGCGCCATCACCCCGGCGCCATCACCCCGGCGAAAGCCGGGGTCCACTCATTCGTCACCCCGGCGAAAGCCGGGGTCCACGGGTGGAGTGCTTCCGAGTGGGTTGTTTTGTTCGTGTTGCAAGCCGGGTTCCGGCCCGGCAGCCGGCTTGCAACACGAACAAGGGAAAGTGTCGGAAGCAACCCCAGCAGGAGGCACCCCACCAGTGGACCCCGGCTTTCGCCGGGGTGACGGCGCTACTGCGGGTGACGGCGCTGCTGCGGGGTGCCGGCACGCTGGGGTTTCAATCTAGTATTAATGCATCGTTCAGGCATTAAGCTTGGAGCATGAAGCTGCTCCTCGCCGAAGACGACGCCATCCTCGCCGACGCCTTGAACTCCAGCCTGCGCAAGGCCGGCTTCGAGGTCGAAGTCGCCGGCAACGGCGCGGTCGCCGAATACCTGCTGCTGCGGCACAACTTCGACCTTGCGGTACTCGACATCGGGCTGCCGCTGGTCGACGGGCTGACGGTGCTGAAGCGGGTGCGGTCGGCGAAGCCGACGCTGCCGATGCTGATCCTCACCGCGCTCGACGGGCTGGACGACCGCGTCGCCGGCCTCAACGCCGGCGCCGACGACTATCTCACCAAACCCTTCGATTTCCCCGAACTCGAAGCCCGCCTGCGCGCACTGCTGCGCCGCACGCGCACCGGCGCGGGGCCGGTGCAGCAAATGGGCCGGCTCACCTTCGATCGTGACGCGCGACGTGCGTCGGTCGGCGGCGAAACCCTCGAACTCTCGCCGCGCGAATGGATGCTGTTCGACCTGCTGCTGACGCAGCGCGACAAGGTGGTCACCAAGGACCAGATCGCCGAAACCTGGGCCGTCGAACGCAGCGAAGCGAACCCCGGCTCGATCGAGGTCTACATCCATCGGCTGCGCCGCAAGCTCGAGACCTCGGGCCTCGCGATTCGCACCGTCCGCGGCCTGGGCTACCTGCTCGAGGCCGAAGGCGCGGCCTGACCGGCCGCGGCCCGCCCGCCACCGTCGAGCCGATGCTGTCGCCGTTCAAACGCGCGCTGAGAAGCGTCCCCGGCGTGATGCCGGGCACGCGCTCGCTGCACCGGCACCTGCTGATCTGGCTGCTGCTGCCGCAGCTGGTGCTGTGGCTGGCGGCCGCGTTCGTCACCTACAACGTCGCCGAGCGCTACGCCAACAAGGCGATCGACGCGAGTCTGATGACCGCCACCCGAGCTCTCGCGCGCCAGGTCAAGCCGCTCGGCAACGGCCTGTTCATCGACTTCCCGCGCGCAGCGCAGGACATCATCGAAGCCGATCCCGACGACCGCGCGTACTACATGGTCAGTACGCCGCCCGGGCAGTTCATCCTCGGCAACAAGCAGCTGCCCGGCCCCCCGCCGATGCACGATCCCGAGCTCGACGAGCCCTACTTCTACGACGGCACGCTAGGCGTTGGCCGGGACGCGCTGGCGGTGCGCGTGTCGGCGCTGTACCTGGCTTATGGCGACGCCGGCAACCCGCAACGCATGCTGGTGCAGATCGCGAGAAGCCGCGCGAGCCGCGAGCAGCTTGCCGGGCAGATCCTCGTCGACACCGCCCTGCCCTTGTCGGCGCTGATCGCGCTGATGTCGGTCATCGTCTGGGGCGGCATCCGCGCCGGGCTCGCGCCGTTGTGGCGCATGCGCGTGCTGGTGGAAGGCCGAGCACCGAACGACCTCGCGCCGATCGAACTCGACGCGGCGCCGGAAGAAGTGCGCGCACTGGCGAAGGCCATCAACACGCTGCTCGCCGAGGTGCAGGAAAGCGTCAGCGCGCAAAAGCGCTTCATCAGCGACGCCGCGCATCAGCTTCGCACGCCGCTCGCGGGACTGAAGAGCCAGACCGAGCTCGCGCTGAACGAAACCGACGATCCCGCGTTGCAGGCGCGGTTGCGGCTCGTGAACCAGAGCGCCGCGCGCAGCGCCCACCTCGTCAACCAGTTGCTGACGCTGGCGCGCGCCGAGCCCGATTCCGCCGCCGAGCAGGGCAAGACACGCTGCGACATCCGCAAGCTTGCGGCCGACCTGTGCGCCGAACTCGTGCCGCGCGCGATCGCGACCGGCGTCGACCTCGGCTTCGGCTTCGGCAACGGCGAAGAGGACGCCGGCGCGCCGCCGATGCACGTGATGGGCCACCCGCTGCTGCTGCGCGAGGCGCTGACGAACCTGATCGACAACGCGATCCGCTACGCGGGCCGCGGCAAGGCGGTGACCGTGGGCGTCGAAGCGCAAGGAGCCCACGTGGTCGTGATCGTCGAAGACAACGGGCCGGGCCTGGCCGATGCCGACCGAGAACGCGTGTTCCAGCGCTTCGTGCGGGCGACCTACGACGGCAACGGCTGCGGCCTCGGGCTCGCGATCGCCCGGGAGATCGTCAACCGCCACGCAGGCACGGTGGTGCTCGAGGCAGCCAAGCCGCAAGGCGTGCGCGCCGTCGTTCGCCTGCCGCGTGCAAAAGGCGCCTAGGGAAAGTCCCAGCCCTTCAAAGTCTTGTCGTTACGTTAACGATATCTTAAAGTTCGAGCAGCTTGATTCAACAAGCTGAACAATTCTTGAACAGGAGACTTGCATGGCCATGACCCGAATTTCCGTTGCCCTCGCTACCGCCGGCCTGATGGGCGCCACGCTGGCGCACGCCGGCGAAGTCGAGGTGCTGCACTGGTGGACGTCCGGCGGCGAGGCCAAGGCGGCCTCGGCGCTGAAGGCCTCGATGCAGGCCAAGGGCCACACGTGGAAGGACTTCGCCGTGGCCGGCGGCGCCGGCGACGCCGCGATGACGGTGCTGAAGTCGCGCGTGGTCTCCGGCAATGCGCCCGCGGCCGCGCAGATCAAGGGCCCGTCGATCCAGGAGTGGGCGCGCGAAGGCGTGCTGGCCAACATGGACGACGTGGCGAAGGCGAACCAGTGGGACACGCTGCTGCCCAAGGCGATCGCCGACGGCCTCAAGTACAAGGGCAACTACGTCGCCGCCCCGGTGAACGTGCACCGCGTGAACTGGCTGTGGGCGAACCCCGAGGCGTTCAAGAAGGCGGGCGCGAAACTGCCGACGACCTGGGACGAGTTCTTCACGGCCGCCGAAGCGCTGAAGAAGGCCGGCATCATCCCGGTCGCGCACGGCGGCCAGAACTGGCAGGACTTCACCACCTTCGAAAGCGTGGCGCTCGGCGTCGGCGGCGCGGACTTCTACAAGAAGGCACTGGTGCAGCTCGACCCGGCGGCGCTGAAGAGCCCGACGATGGAGAAGGTGCTGACGACTTTCCGCAAGGTCAAGTCCTACACCGACAAGAACGCGCCGGGACGCGACTGGAACCTCGCCACCGCGATGGTCATCAAGGGCGAAGCCGGCATGCAGCTGATGGGCGACTGGGCCAAGGGCGAGTTCCTCGCTGCCGGCAAGGTGCCGGGCAAGGACTTCGCCTGCGTGCCGGCCCCCGGCACGGCCAAGGCCTACACCTACAACGTCGACAGCTTCGCGCTGTTCAAACTGAAGAACGAGGCGAACCAGAAGGCGCAGCAGGACCTGGCCGCGGCCATCATGTCGCCGGAGTTCCAGGAGGTGTTCAACCTGAACAAGGGCTCGATCCCGGTGCGTCTGAACATGAACCTCGACAAGTTCGACGAATGCGCGAAGACCTCGGCCGCCGACTTTGTCGCGACCGCCAAGGCCGGCTCGCTGGTGCCGTCGATCGCCCACGGCATGGCCGTGCCGTCTGCTTCGGAGGGCGCGCTCAAGGATGTGGTGTCGCAGTTCTGGAACGACGACAAGACGACCGTCGCGGGGACGATGGACAAGCTGGTGGCGGCCGGCAAGTCGCGACAGTAAGCCGGTCACTCCGCACCGTCATCCCGGCGAACGCCGGGATCCACCGTCCGCGCCACGCGAGCAGTGGATACCGGCTTTCGCCGGTATGACGGACTCCGTTCCGTCCGCCGCCGCCGCACCATGACACTCTCCCCCGCCGCCCGCTTGAGCCACTGGATGCCCAAGCTGGTCATCGCCCCGTCGTTCCTGCTCGCGATGGCCTTCATCTACGGCCTGATGGCGTGGAACGGCTACCTGTCGCTGTCGGCATCGCGGCTGCTGCCGAACTACGAGTTCGTCGGCCTCGAGCAGTACACGACACTGTTCGAGAGCGACCGCTGGTGGGTGGCCCTGAGCAACCTGGGCATCTTCGGCGGCCTGTTCATCTTCTTCGGCATGGCGATCGGCCTGTTGCTCGCGATCCTGCTCGACCAGAAGATCCGCGCCGAGGGCGTGCTGCGCACCGTCTACCTGTACCCGATGGCGCTGAGCTTCAT
>DATKCI010000079.1:0-24159 GCA_035513255.1 Piscinibacter sp.
CGACGGCCACGTGCTGAGCGTGGCCACCGTGTCGACCACCGCGGCCAATCCGGCGATCAACCCGAAGATTCCGTACGACCCGATCGCCGACTTCGTGCCGGTCATCAACATCGCCGCCACGCCCAACGTCATCGCGGTGCATCCGTCGTTCCCGGCGAAGGACTACAAGAGCTTCATCGCCGAGATCAAGGCCAACCCCGGCAAGTACGCCTACGCGAGCTCGGGCACCGGAGGCATCGGCCACCTGCAGACCGAGTTGTTCAAGAGCCTGTCGGGCGCGTTCATCACCCACATCCCGTATCGCGGCGCCGGCCCGGCGCTGAACGACACGGTCGCCGGGCAGGTGCCGATCATCTTCGACAACATCCCGTCGGCGCTGCCGTTCATCAAGGACGGCCGGCTGATCCCGATCGTCGTGGCCGCGCCGCAGCGCCTGGAAGCGCTGCCGAACGTGCCGACGTTCAAGGAGGTGGGGCTGGAGCCGGTGAACCGCATGGCGTACTACGGCGTGCTCGCGCCCAAAGGCACGCCCAAGGGCGTGGTCGACAAGATCGCCGCCGCGGTGAAGACGGCGATCGCCGATCCGGCGGTGAAGAAGCGCATCGAAGAGACCGGCTCGCTGATCGTCGGCAACACGCCCGATGAGTTCGCCGCTCAGATCAAGGCGGAGTACGCCGTCTACAAGAAGGTGGTCCAGGCGCAGAAGCTGACGCTCAACTGATCGTCATCGTCCAAGCCACCCGAACCCCGCGCCGCGTCCGCCGGACGCGGCGATCCATCCATCCCGAGGAGACCTCATGAAGATCAAGATTCCCGCATTGCTTGCCGGCGCCCTGCTGGCGCTCGGCCTGTCCAGCGCCCACGCGCAGTTCATCAACGTGCTGACTGGCGGCACCAGCGGCGTGTACTACCCGCTCGGCGTCGCGCTGTCGCAGCTCTACGGCAAGGCCTTGCCCGAAGCCAAGACCGCCGTGCAGTCGACCAAGGCCTCGGCCGAGAACCTGAACCTGATCCAGGCCGGCCGCGGCGAAGTCGCGTTCACGCTCGGCGATGCGCTGTCGGACGCCTGGAAGGGCAACGCGGAGGCCGGCTTCAAAGCCCCGATGACCAAGCTGCGCGCCGTCGCGGCGATCTACCCGAACTACATCCAGATCGTCGCGAGCGCCGACTCGGGCATCAAGACGCTGGCCGACCTGAAGGGCAAGCGTGTCTCGGTCGGCGCGCCGAAGTCAGGGACCGAGCTGAACGCCCGCGCGATCCTGAAGGCCGCGGGGCTGTCCTACGCGGACCTCGGCAAGGTGGAGTACCTGCCGTTCGGCGAATCGGTGGAGCTGATGAAGAACCGCCAGCTCGATGCGACGCTGCAGTCCGCCGGCCTCGGCGTGGCCTCGCTGCGCGACCTCTCGAACGCGGTGAAGATCGCCGTGATCCCGGTTCCGGCCGAGGTCGTCGCGAAGGTCGGCGATGCGGCCTACCAGAGCGGCGTGATTCCGGCCAACACCTACGGCGGCCAGACGAGCGACGTGGCGACCGCGACGGTCAACAACTTCCTCGTCACGCATGAAGACGTGCCGATGGACGTGGTCTACGCGATGACGAAGACGATGTACACCAACCTGCCGGCTTTGGTCTCGGCGCACTCGGCGGCAAAGGCGATCAAGCTCGAGAACGCCGTCAAGGGCGTGCCGGTGCCGCTGCACCCGGGCGCGGAGAAGTTCTACAAGGAAGCGGGCTTGCTGAAGTAGGAGCCTTCGCCGTCACCCCGGCGTTCGCCGGGGTGACGGTCCACGGCCGTCTCAGAACAACAGATGCGCCGGGCCCACGCGGGCCCCGGCACGGAGACTTTCCATGTCGCAATCCACCGCCGCGCCCGGCGCGGCGCCGGCCTCGCCTGCCACCGACGAGTTGCTCGGTGCGCTCGACCAACCCTCGGTCGACCACGGCCACCAGCGCCGGCCGCTCGGCCGCGCCGCCTTGCTGATCGCCGGCACGGCCCTCGCGTTCTCGGCCTTCCAGCTCGTCGTCGCGTCGTTCCATCCGCTGTCCAGCCTGGTTACGCGGTCGATCCACGTCGGCTTTCTGCTGATGCTCGCGTTCCTTCTGTACCCCGCACGCAACCGCTCGCCGCGCGACACGCTGCCGTGGCATGACACGCTGATCGCGGCAGCCGCCTTTGCCCTCGGCCTGTACCACTGGGTCTTCGAGGCCGACATCGTGCAGCGGCTGGACCCGACGACCGCCGACATGGCCGTCGGCGTGCTCGTGGTCGTGCTGCTGTTCGAAGCGGCGCGCCGTGTGATGGGTCTGGCGCTGCCCATCGTCTGTGCGAGCTTTCTGGCCTATGGCCTGTTCGGCCAGTACCTGCCCGGCGACCTCGCGCACCGCGGCTATGGCTTCGACCAGATCGTCTCGCAGCTTCACCTGGGAACCGAGGGCATCTACGGCATTCCGACACTGGTCTCGGCGACCTACATCTTCCTGTTCATCCTCTTCGGGGCGTTCCTCGAACACGCCGGAATGATCCGCCTGTTCAACGAACTGGCGCTGGGCTTTGTCGGCCACGCGAAAGGCGGGCCGGCCAAGGTCGCCGTGGTCTCGTCGGGTTTCATGGGCACGATCTCCGGCTCGGGCGTGGCCAACGTGCTGACGGTCGGCTCGTTCACGATCCCGCTGATGAAGCGCTTCGGCTACAAGGGCGTGTTCGCCGGCGCCGTGGAAGCCACCTCGTCGATGGGCGGGCAGATCATGCCGCCGGTGATGGGCGCGGTCGCGTTCATCATGGCCGAGACACTGAACCTGCCGTACTCGCAGATCTGCATCGCCGCCGCCGTCCCGGCCTTTCTGTACTACCTGACCGCGTTCTGGATGGTGCACCTCGAAGCCGGCCGCCTGAACCTCGTCGGCATGCCGAAGGACCAGATTCCCGATCCATGGCGCGCGATGAAGCGCAGCTGGTACCTGCTGCTGCCGCTGGCCGCACTGGTTGCGATGCTGTTCCACGGCTTCACGCCGATGTTCGCCGGCATGACCGGACTCGCACTGACGGCAATCCTGATCCTCGGCGCGAGTCTCGCGGCGCGCATCGGACCGACGACCTTCCGCTACGTGTTCTGGATCGGCCTGGGCGTGGTCGCCTCGTTCTTCGTCAAGTTCGGCATCTGGGTCGTGCTCGGGCTGATCGCGGCGATGGTGCTCGGCAACGCGTTCGTGGCGGGCGGCCGGGCGACGCTCGCGTCGCTGCGCGCGAGCCTCGTCGACGGCGCGAAGCAGGCGGTGGCCGTGGGCCTGGCGTGTGCGATCGTCGGCGTGATCATCGGCACGCTCACGCTCACCGGCGCGGCGACCAACTTCGCCGGGTTCATCCTCGAGGTCGGCGAGACCAGCCTGTTCCTGTCGCTCGCGTTGACGATGCTCGTGTGCCTGGTCCTCGGCATGGGCATCCCGACGATTCCCAACTACATCATCACGAGCTCGATCGCCGCGCCCGCGCTGCTCACGCTGGGCGTGCCGCTTTTGGTCTCGCACATGTTCGTCTTCTACTTCGGGATCATGGCCGACCTCACGCCGCCGGTGGCGCTGGCGGCGTTCGCGGCCGCCTCGATCGCCAAGGAGTCGGCGATGAAGATCGGCGTGAAGGCCACGCAGATCGCGATCGCCGGGTTCGTGATTCCGTACATGGCCGTCTACGATCCGGCGCTGATGCTGCAGCCCAATGCGGCGGGGGTCTTCACCTGGGGCGCCGCGGCCTACGTGATCGGCAAGGCGGTGCTGGCGATCAGCCTGTGGGGCGTGGCCGCCGTGGGTTACGCGGGCCGTCCCGTCCATCCGATCGAGCGGGTGTGGGCGGCCGCGGCCGCGTCGATGCTGGTGGTGGCGATGCCGGTGACCGACGAGATCGGCATCGCGGCGGCGGCGGGCTTCGGCGCCTGGAACCTGTGGCGCTTGCGCCGCCTTCGGCGCGCGGTCGAGCCGGCAACGGCGTGAGCCGACGCAGTACCAGATGAGCCTGTGCCTCGCCCGCGCCGCGCTGTCGGTGGTGATGGCCACCAGCGAGTTCACGCTCGCGTGGACCCACTCGATCGAGAAAACGCGCTGGGAAGAAGACTGGCGGGTCACGCCGGCCGGCCTCGAACTCGTCGAAGCGCGCATACGCGGCTCGGGCGCGGGCATGGATCCGCCAGAAGGCGCGCGCTGGGAGGCCGGCGCATGGCATTTCCGGCCGGCGCTGCCTGCACTGCCCGCGTTCACGCTGGCGGCGTCGGAGTTCACGGCGGACCACGAACTGTGCATTCGGCAACGCTGCCGGGCGCTTGCCGATTGGCTGCCCGCCCCCGGCCCGGTACGCTTCACGCCATGCCGGCTTCCGCCCACTCCCTGAACACGCGCGCGATTCGCGCGGCGCTGTACACGCTGCTGATCCTGCTCGCCGGCGTGGCGGTGATCGTCGGCACCTACCGCGGCTCCTACGACAGTTCGTGGGACGACCTGCGCCAGAGCACGCAGCGCCGGCTGGAGTTCCTGTCGTCCGACCTCGCGTCGGCGCTGGACAAGTTCGACACGCTGCCGATCGTGCTGTCCAGCCATCCGGAGCTGGTGGACCTGCTTCGCCACGCGGACGACCCGCGCCGCCGCCAGGCGGTGAACCTTCGGCTCGAACGGCTGGCGCGCGAATCGCGCGTCGCCGCGATCTACCTGATGAACCGCGACGGCACGACGATCGCCGCGAGCAACTGGAACACGCCCAGTTCCTTCGTCGCGCAGAACTATGCGTTCCGCCCCTACTTCCGCGATGCGATCGCCGGCGGCATCGGCCGCTTCTACGCGATCGGCGCGACCACCGGCGAGCCCGGCTACTTTCTCGCGCATCCGGTGCGCGACGACGCCGCGCAGGCCGCGCGCGCAGCGCCGCCCGGCGTGATCGCCGTGAAGATCTCGCTCGACGACATTGAAGCGAACTGGGCGCGCAGCGGCGAACTGCTGATGCTCGCGGACGTGCACGGCGTCGTGTTCCTCGCGAGCCGCCCCGAGTGGAAGTTTCGTACGCTCGACGCGCTGCCAGCCGGCACCCGCGAGCGCATCCGCGCGGCGCAGCAGTACGGCGACCGCGCGCTGGCGCCGCTGCCGATCGAGCGCCCCGCCGACCCGGCGGCCAACGGCGTCACCCGGCTCGCGATCGGCGGCCGGGACGGCGCGCGGCCGCAGTGGCTCACGGTCGCGGGCGAGCGCCGCGAGATCGGCCGCATGGCCTGGACGCTGCTGTCGTTCTCCGAGGTCGACGAGATCGCCAGGCTCGCGCGCGGCCACGCCGCCGCTGCCGGCTTCGCCTATGCCTTCATCCTCGTCGGCGCGCTCTATGCGCGGCTGCGCCGCCGCCGCGACGAGGAGCGGCGCATCGCGCGGCACGAGCTCGAACGCGCGAGCGCCGAACTCGAGCAGCGCATCGGCGAACGCACCGCGGTGCTCGTCGAGGCCAACCGCGAGCTGGCCGCGAAGATCGGCGAGCTCGGCCGCACGCAGATCACCTTGCGCGCCACGCAGGACGAGCTGATCCAGGCCGGCAAGCTCACGGTGCTCGGCCAGATGGCCGCCAGCATCACGCACGAGATCAACCAGCCGTTGACCGCGCTGCGCGCGCTCAACGACAACGCGGTGATCCTGCTCGACCGCGGCGAGTCGCGCGAAGTGCGCAGCAATCTCCAGGTGATCGACGGCCTGACCCGCCGCATTGCCGGCATCGTCGGGCAGCTCAAGGGGTTCGCGCGCAAGGACGACTTGAAGCAGATGCCGGTGGCGGTGGCACCGGTGATCGAGGCGGCACGCGCGCTGCTCGCGGCGGACGCGCGGCACGACGGCGTGAACATCGCCGTGGGCCCGGTCGCGCCCGACATCGCCGTGTGCGGGCAGGCCGTGCGCATCGAGCAGGTGCTGATCAACCTGATGCGCAATGCGCTCGACGCCGTGCGCGACACCGCCGACAAGAGCGTGCACGTGAACGTCGAGCACGACACCGAATGGGTCCGCATCACCGTCGCCGATGCGGGCCCCGGCATTGCGCCCGAAGCGATGGCACGCCTGTTCGAGCCCTTCTTCACGACCAAACCGGCGGGGCAAGGGCTGGGCCTCGGACTGGCGATTTCCGCGTCGATCGCCAACGCACTGGGTGGCGCGCTCGATGCGGCCAACCGCTCGCAAGGCGGCGCCGTGTTCACGCTGCGGCTGCCCGCGGCCGTGTTGAGCGCTGACGCTCACGCCGCCCCTCGCACGATCGGCTGAAGGCCACCCCTATGATCGACGGTCACGCGATCTGCGCCCGCGCCTTCCTGCCCATGCCCTCCTCTCCGCCATCCGTGCTGTTGATCGAAGACGATCTGGGCGTGCAACTGGCCGCGGCACAGACTCTTCGCCTCGGCGGCTTCGAAGTGCGCTGCTGCACGTCGGCCGAAGAAGCGCTGACGCACCTCAAGCCCGACTTCCCCGGCATCGTGATCTCCGACGTGCGGCTGCCGGGCCGCGACGGACTCGCGCTGCTGCGCGAGGTGCACCGCGCCGACCCCGAGCTGCCGATGACGCTCGTGACCGGCCACGGCGACGTCGCGATGGCCGTCGAGGCGATGCGCGACGGCGCCTGGGACTTCATCGAAAAACCTTTCGCCTCCGAGCGCCTGATCGAAGTGGCGCGGCGCGCCTTCGCGCAGCGGCTGCTGGTGCTGGAGAACCGGCGCCTGAAGGCCGCGCTGGACGGCGGGCGCGCCACCGGGCTGATCGGCCAGTCGGCCGCGATCGAACGGTTGCGCACCTTGATCGGCACGCTGGGCCCGGCCGGCGTGGACGTGCTGATCGAAGGCGAGACCGGCGCCGGCAAGGAGGTCGTCGCGCGTGCGCTGCACGAGGCCAGCGGTGCGGCCGGCCCGTTCGTCGCGATCAACTGCGGCGCGCTGCCCGAGACGGTGTTCGAGTCCGAGATCTTCGGCGCCGAGCCGGGCGCCTACACCGGCGCCAGCAAGCGCCGCATCGGCAAGCTCGAGTTCGCGCGCGACGGCACGGTCTTCCTCGACGAGATCGAGTCGATGCCGCTCGCGCTGCAGGTGAAGATGCTGCGCGTGCTGCAGGAGCGCGCCGTCGAGCGGCTGGGCGCCAACGTGTCGGTGCCGCTGCAATGCCGCGTCGTGGCGGCCACCAAGGTCGACCTGAAGCAGCTCGCCGCCGAGGGCCGCTTCCGCGACGACCTGTACTACCGGCTCAACGTGGCAGCCATTCACCTGCCGCCGCTGCGCGAGCGGCGTGAAGACATCCCGCTGCTGCTGACCCATTTTGCGGAGCTGGCCGCGCTGCGCTTTCGCCGGCCGGTCCCGCCCTGGACCGCCGAGCAGATGGCGCTGTGGCAAACCCGGGAGTGGCCGGGCAACGTGCGCGAGCTGCGCAACTTCGCCGACCGCTGGGTGCTGGGGCTCGAGGCGGCGATGGACTCGGCCGAACGTTCGGCGCCGGCCAGCCTGGGCGCGCATGTCGACGCGTTCGAGCGCAGCCTGATCGAGACCGAACTGCGCCGCGCCCATGGCAACATCGTGCGCACCGCCGAAGCGCTGGGGCTGCCGCGCAAGACGCTGTACGACAAGCTGAAGCGGCACGGGCTGGATCCGGACGCGTACCGCGCGCCGAATTCGTAGCGCAAGACCCCAATCCCCTCGGCAAACGCGAGCCGGTGCACGATAGCGGCTCTTCCAAGGAGCCGACCATGTCCGCCCGCCTGTCCGTCCCCAAAGACAAACTCAAATTCGTCCTGCTCGAAGGCATCCACCCCACTGCCGTCGACGCCTTGCAGCAGGACGGCTACACGCAGATCGTCGCGCTGCCGAAAGCGCTGGCCGGCGATGCGCTGGTCGAGGCGATCGCCGATGCGCACTTCGTCGGCATTCGCTCGCGCACCCAGCTGACCGGCGCGGTGCTCGAACAGGCGCCCAAGCTGACCGCCATCGGCGCGTTCTGCATCGGAACCAACCAGATCGATCTGATGGCCGCGATGCGGCGCGGCGTGCCGGTGTTCAACGCCCCGTTTTCCAACACCCGCAGCGTGGCCGAGCTGGTGCTCGCGCAGATCATCATGCTGATGCGCGGCATCCCGCACAAGAACGCGGTGCTGCACCGCGGCGGGTGGGTGAAAAGCGCGGAGAACTCGTACGAGGTGCGCGGCAAGACGCTGGGCATCGTCGGCTACGGCCACATCGGCACGCAGATCGGCGTGCTGGCCGAGCAGCTCGGCATGTCGGTGGTGTTCCACGACATCGAGGCCAAGCTGCCGCTGGGCAATGCACGCCAGCTGCCGGTGCTGGACGCCTTGCTGGCCACCGCCGATGTCGTGAGCCTGCACGTGCCGGAAACGCCCGAGACGAAGAACATGATCGGCGAAGCGCAGCTTGCGCGCATGAAGCCCGGCAGCCACCTGATCAATGCGTCGCGCGGCACCGTGGTCGACATCGAGGCGCTGACCGCAGTGCTGGACAGCGGTCACCTGCTCGGCGCGGCGATCGACGTGTTCCCGGTCGAGCCGCAGGGCAACGACGCCAAGTTCGACTCGCCACTGACGCGCTTCGACAACGTGATCCTCACGCCGCACATCGGCGGCTCCACCGCGGAGGCGCAGGCCAACATCGGGCGCGAAGTGGCCGGCAAGCTCATCCGCTACAGCAACAACGGCTCGACGATGTCGGCCGTGAACTTCCCCGAGGTGACGCTGCCGGAGCACGCCGGCCGCACGCGGCTCTTGCACATCCACAAGAACGTGCCGGGCGTGATCGCGCACGTGAACGAGCGCTTCTCGGCCGCAGGCATCAACATCGATGCTCAGTACCTGCGGACGAACAACGAAGTCGGCTACGTCGTGATCGACGTGGACAGCAAGGCCAGCCAGGTGGCGCTGGACGAGCTGTGTTCGGTGCCGGGCACGATCCGCTGCCGAATCCTTTACTGAGGGCAGACCATGAACGCGATGCCCGAAGCGCGCTCGGTGGACGCCGGCCGCGGCGTCAGCTGGTGGGGCGAGGCCTGGACGCTGTTCACGCGCAACGTGGGCATGTGGATCGTTCTCGGCCTGATCCTGATCGTCGCGCTGGTCTTGCTCGGCATCATTCCGCTGATCGGATCGCTGGCGGCGCCGCTGCTGGTGCCGGCCTTTGTCGGTGGCTGGCTGTCGGCCGCGCGCAAGGCGGAGACCGGCGCCGGGCTCGAGCCCGGCGATCTCTTCGCCGGCTTCAAAACCAAGGCGCAGCCGCTGCTCGCGCTGGGCGCCCTGCTCCTGCTGGCCACGCTGCTGATCGGGCTGGTGATGGGCGCGCTGGGCTTCGGCGGCGCGATGGGAATGATGCGCGGCGGCGGCCCCCACGGCGCGGGCGGCATGGTGGCGGGCATGAGCGCCGGCTTGCCGGCCATGCTCGCGGGCCTGGTCCTGGGCTTCGCCGTTGCGATGGCGTTCTGGTTCGCGCCCGCCCTCGTGATGCTCCGCGACGTGCCCCCGGTCGACGCGCTGAAGGCGAGCTTCGCGGCCGCGATGAAGAACATCGTGCCCTTCCTGCTGTTCGGCGTGATCTACCTGGCGGCGGCGACGCTCGCCTCCCTCCTGTTCGGACTCGGGTGGATCGTGCTGGTGCCGCTGGTGATGCTGACGGCGTATGTGTCGTACAAGGACGTGTTCGGGGCGTAGGTCGGTGGGTGGGCCGATGTTCGTCAGGGCGCGGTTCAGGAGGATGGCGCGGTCCAGCGCAGCTTCAGCAGCGCGCCGATGCTTTCCAGCAGATCGTCTATGCGGACCGGCTTGGTGAGGAAGGCATTCGCGCCCGCGGCCAGACTGGCAACACGGTCGCTGGGCTGCGCGCCCGCGGAGATCGCGATGATCGGAATCCCTGCCACATCCGGCATCGCGCGCAGCCGGCGCGTGGCCTCCAGCCCGTCCATCACCGGCATCACGTTGTCCATCAGCACGACGTCGGGATTCAAGCGCTGGGCCTGCTCCAACGCCTGCCGGCCATCGGTGGCGACGTGCACCTCGAAGCCCAGTGGTGACAGCAGATCAGTCAGCATCTTTCTGTTGCCGGCCACATCGTCGACCACCAGCACGCGCCTGCGCGGACCTTCGTAGCCGGTGGCCTGCGGCGCCGTTGCCGTGGCTGCGGCATGGCTCGCAACGGACGCCGGCAGTGCCAGGTCGAACCAGAAGTGGCAGCCCCGGCCCGCCTCGCTGTTCAAGTGGATGTCGCTGTCCATGCGGCGCATCAGCTCGCGGCTGATGGCCAGGCCCAGCCCGGTCCCCTGCGGGCGCATCCGTGTGTCGCCTGCCTGCTCGAAGGGGCGGAACAGCCGCGGCTGGTCCTGCGCCGCGATGCCGGGGCCGCTGTCGATCACCTCGAAACGCAGTTGGTGCGGGCCCTGCCGGGCCACGCGCAGCAGCACCCGCCCTTCGCTCGTGAACTTGACCGCGTTGTCCAGCAGGTTCAGCAACACCTGGCGCAGCCGCTTCTCGTCGGCGTACAGGCTCGCCGGCAGATCGGCGCCGGTTTGACACTCGAACCGCAAGCCCTTTTGCTGCGCGCGCAGCCGGATCACGTCCTCGACCGTGTGCAGGAAGGGCTGCAGCGCGATCTCGCTGCACCACAGCTCCACGCGGCCGGCCTCGATCCTGGCCAGGTCCAGCACGTCGTTGATCAGCGTGAGCAGGTGCTCGCCGCTTTGCTGGATGGTGGCCGCACGCCGACGCTGCTCGACGGTCAGCGTGGAATCGCGCTCCAGGATCTGAGCGAACCCGAGCACCGCGTTCAAGGGCGTGCGCAGCTCGTGGCTCATGTTGGCCAGGAACGCGCTCTTGGCCTGGCTCGCGACTTCGGCACGCTCCTTGGCATGCTCGAGTTGCAGGGTGCGCTCGTGGACGAGCTCCTCCAGGCGGTCGCGATGGCGGCACAGTTCCTCCTGCGCCATGCGGCGCTCGGTCACGTCGGTGCCGAAAGCCTCGATGTACAGCGGCGTGCCGCCGCCGTCGCGCACCACGCGCATGCTGGCCGATATCCAGATCGGGCGCCCGTCGCGATGCCGGATGTTCAGCTCGTAGCCGAGCAGCGCGCCGCGCTCGAACAGGTGCTGCAGGAAATGTCGGCGATCCTCCGGGTGCACGTACAGCTGCCGCCCGATGTCCGTCACGCAGCGCAGCAGCTCCTCCGGTGACGAATAGCCCAGCATGCTTGCAGCCGCCGGGTTGGCCGACATCAGCCGGCCATCGAGCGATGAGCGCCAGATGGCCTCCAGTGCGTTGGCGTAGATGCCGCGGTAGTCGGCCTCGCTGCGCCGCACCTCCTCGAGCAAGCGCTGCAGTTCATCGGCCATGCCGTTGAAGCGCTGCGCCAGCTCGCCGATCTCGTCGCGTGAGTCGACGCGCACGCGCCGTGCGAGGTCGCCTCCGGCGAGCTGCTGCGCTGCTTGCGCGAGCTCGGTCACCGGCCGCGCGATGCTGCGCGCGACCAGCGCCGCGACGACAGCGGCCAGCAGCACGAGCAACGCGCCGATCCCGGCGAACTGCACGCTGATGGCGGCGATGGTCTGCTTCTGTTTCTGCATCGTCTGTTGCAGCTCTCCCTGCGTCCGCTGGCCGAGTGCGTGCTGCGCCTCCTTCGCCTCGCGCAATGCCGCATACAGGGTCAGCAGCCGCTCGTTGCGCTCGCGCGTGCTGGCGGAATCGCCATCGAGGGTCGTGAGCCGCTGCACCTCGTCGGCGAGCGTCGCCAGCGCCCGGTCCAGCGTGGCCCGCCCCTCAGGGGCGTCCACGCGTTCGCCCGCCGCGCGCAGGTCCTGCAGGGCCTGCTGCACCGCCTCGCGCTGCTGCGGCCCGCCAACGACGACGAAGCGCTCCACGTCGGCTTCCAGCACCGACATCGCCACCGCGACCTCCTGCAGACGGGCCAGCCGCGTGCCGTTCGGCACGACCTCGTCGGCCGCGAGCCGCACCTGCCCAAGCTGATGCAGGCCGGCGCCCATCACCAGCAGCACGAGCCCGAGCACGAGCGCGAAGCCGCCCAGGATCTTGCGTCGCACCGATCCGCCCACCAGCTCCGGCAGCTTCATCGCTCACCCCCGGTGCACGATGCCGGCGTTCTTCAGCAGGGCCGGGTTGAAGACGATGCCCAGCTTCTCGGCCAGCACCAGGTTGAGCCCCAGCACGGCCTTCTTGTTCACCGCCAGCGGAATGTTGCCCGGCGTCGCACCGCGCAGGATCTTCAGCGCCGTGTCGGCGGCGTACTCACCCTGTTCCTCGGGCAGCTTGCCCATGGTCAGCAGCACCAGCGGCGTCATGTACCCGTCGACGTAGCCGGTGGGAATCCGCGTGCTCTCCATGATGAAGGCCCGCGCGGCGGCGTCGTCCCACCCGGCCACGCCCGCGTAGTTGCCGGTGATGAGCATGTCCGCGACCGTTTGCACCTCGAGATAGGCGCGTTTGAACTCGTCGAACGACCGCACCAGCCGCACCTGCATGCCACCGCTGAAGAAGTGCTGGTTGTAGTTCGCGACCACCTTGGCCTGGGTCTGCGTGTCCGCGCTGAGGTAGGCCACGCGATCGCCGCGCGCGTACTCGCGCAGTGCGCGCACCAGCGGCCTCACGAGATCCACCTCCAGCATGCCGGTGATCGTGCGTGTGGGGAAGCCGTAGGCCGACGCGTCCCAGTTGACGCCGGCGAACACCACGGGCAGCGGCCCGTCCTTCAGGTACGGCACGACGAAGTACTTGGCCGCTGCGTCGTCGGTGGCGATCACGACGTCGGGCTTGAAGTCGTCGACGGCGGCTTTCGCGCGCTTCGCGGCCTCGCGTGCGAACGCTTCGTCGGGATGGCGCGCCGTATCCATGCGCACGATCCGCAGCTCGACGCCGCGGTCCTTGAGCGTGGCCGCGATGCCCCGGCCGATGCCGTCATTCCACGGGTTGCCCTCGTGGTACGAATCCACCCACAGGATGCGCTTGCCGGCCAGGTCGGGTGCAGCCACCGCGATGGCCGCCGTCAGCTGGCCGAGCGCCACCAGCGCCCGTCGCCGAGTCATCGAACAGGCTCTCATCGGAGCCTCCTCTTGGGTGAGCCACCACGCCGTGTGCGAGGCAGCGGCCACTCCCTGCGCAGGGGTACATATTGCTCCGAATCAGCGCAGGGCGGCGGCGATTTCGCGGGTGCCGGGAAAATGCGGATGTCGAGGCGGGCTGGAACACGCGCCAGCCGCCTCGTCGAGCACGGGGCATGGAACCGGTCACGCGGCGGCAGGCCGCCCTGCCCCGGGTGCCGCGCTCGACACCTTCAATCGCCCGACCGCCCAGATGGACAGCACCGACAAGGCCACGGCCACCCAGCCGCACCAGTCGTATCCGGTCACCCGCCCGAGCGAATCTCGGCCGATCAGCAGGCCGCCCACCAGCGACGCCACGCCCATCGCGGCCGATTGCACCGAACCGTTCAGGCTCATGAAAGTGCCGCGCAACGCCGGTGCGGCGGCCGCGGTGACGAGTGCCATGCCGGGCACCATGCGGCCCGAGACGAACACGAAGAACAGCGTCGTCACGCTGAGCAGTGCCCACAACGGCACATCGCCCATGTGGGTCGCGACCAGCATCGTCACCATCGCGACCGCGGCCACGAACCTGAAGGTCTGCACCTTGCCCCAGCGGTCGGACAGCACCCCGAACAGGCGCGCGGAGAAGAAGGTCGCCAGACCGCCGGCCAGATAAACGAGCGGCACCTGCGCCGGCTGCAGGCCCATGTTGCTGGTCATGTAGATCGTCAGGAAGGGAATCACCGTGAAGCTCGCCGACATGATGAGCGCCGTGAAGCCGAAGGCATGCCAATGGTTTCGGTCGCGCAGCACGTCGGCAATCGGCCGCCACGGGCTGAACGTACCGGCCTCTTGCAGGTGGCCGGCCAGCCGCGGCAGCGTGCGCACGCCGACCGCCGCGATCACCAGGCTCGCCGCCGCGATGGCCACAAAGGGCGCGTTCCATCCCAGCCGATCGGCGAGCCACAGCGAGGCGGGCACGCCCGCGATGGTCGACAGCGAGAACGCCGCCATCACGATGCCCATCGCGCGGCCGCGGCGCTCGAACGGAACCACGTCGCCGACCATCGTCTGTACGAGCGTCCCCATCACGCCGCCGAACAAGCCGGCGGCGATGCGCGCCATCATCAGCAGCGCGTAGGTCGGCGCCAGTCCGCATGCGAGCGTGGCGAGCGCGAACGCCACGTAGAGCCACAGCAGCAGCCGCTTGCGCTCGAACCGGTCGACGAAGGTGCTGCCGAGCAACCCGGAGATGCCGGCGGAGAAGGTGTAGGACGACACCAGCAAGCCGAACTGCGCATCGGTGATGCCGAACAGCCGTGTGAACTGAGGTCCCAGCGGCATCATCACCATGAAGTCCACGATGTACGTGAACTGGATGCCGGCGAGCGTGAACAGCAGCGCGCGTTCGTTGATCGGCGTGGGCGGTGCGGTGAGCGCGGGTGACGGATGCCTGGCGCCGCCTTCAGCCTCGCTCATGGGCGAAACAGCAGGCAAACCGCACGTGCCTCGATCGCGAGCCCCTCGCCCACCGGCCCCATCTTCTCTGCCGTTTTCGCCTTCACGCTGACCTGCTCCAGCGGGATCGCCATGGCGGTCGAGAGCCGTTGGCGCATCGCCGGGATGTGAGGGGCCATCTTCGGCGCCTGCGCGATGATCGTGCTGTCGATGTTGCCGATGTGCCAGCCGGCATCGCGCACGCGGCGTGCCGCTTCGGCCAGCAGCGCCACCGAGTCGGCGCCCTTGAAGCGCTCGTCGGTGTCCGGAAAGTGGTATCCGATGTCGCCCAGCGCAAGCGCGCCGAACAAGGCATCGGTGATCGCGTGGCACAGCGCATCGGCGTCGGAATGGCCTTGCAGCCCGTGCGTGTGCGGGACCTCGACGCCGCCCAGCATCAGCGGCCGACCCTCGACCAGCGCGTGCGTGTCCCATCCCTCGCCGATGCGCATGCGCGGCGGTCTGTTCATTCTCTGGTCCTTAGCAGTCGATCGGCCAGCGCGAAGTCGGCCGGGAAAGTGAGCTTGAAGTTCTCGAGCGAGCCGCGCACGAGCTTCGGCGCGAGCCCACAGGCCTCGATGGCGCTCGCTTCGTCCGTCACGCCGGCACCCGCGCGGGCCAGCGCGTCGCGCAACACGCCGAGCCGGAACATCTGCGGCGTTTGCGCCTGCCACTTGCCGGCACGGTCGAGGGTGGCCGCCACGCGGCCCTCGTGTTCCTCCTTCAGCGTGTCGGCCAGCGGCAACGCGAGCAGGCCGCCGACCGCGTCGCCCGCGCACGCGTCGATCAGCGTGTCGATCCACTCGGCACGAATCAAACAGCGCGCCGCGTCGTGCACCAGCACCCAATCCTCGGCCCGGGCGCCGCGGCTCGCGAGCACGTCGAGGCCGCTGGCGACCGTCTCGGCGCGCGTGGCGCCGCCGGTGCGTGCAATCCAGCCGCGAAAGTCCGGACAGTGGTCTTCGAACGCCGCGTCCTGCGGACCCAGCACCACCAGGACCTGATGCAATCGCGCGACCCTCGCCAACGCATCCAGCGTGTGTCCGACGACCGTCGCCCCGGCCAGCGGTGAGTACTGCTTGGGCCCATCGGCACCGGAACGCGCACCAACCCCGGCGCACGGCACGACGGCGAAATGGCGTGGGGCGGTGGCGGTTCGCATCGCCGTCACGCTACCACTTCACCGCCACCGGGTAACGGTGGATCTGCGGGTCCGGCGTCAACAGCGTCAAGCCGTGCTGGATGGCTTGGCACACGAGCAGGCGGTCGAAGGGATCGGTGTCGACGGCCGGCAGACGGTCGAGCATCAAGGTGTCGGCCTCGCCCAGCGGCAACGGGTCGATGCCGTGGCGTTCGCGCTCGCGAGGCACGTAGCGAGACGGCGCGTCCGGCAACGGCAACTTGCCGAGGCCGTGCTTGACCGAGATCTCCCAGGCCGACACGGCCGACAGGAACACCTCGTTCGCCGGGTCGCGGAACAGCGCCGCGGCGTCGGCGCTGAGCTGCGCATCGCCGCGTGTCACCCACAAGAAGGTGCAGGTGTCGAGCAGCAGCCTCATCGCGCGGGGCGCCGCGTCTTGGCCTTCGGCCGCTGCTTGGGAGCCGCGGCATCGGGCTCCTTGCCTGACAGCGCGTCGACGAGGTCCTGCGGCAACGGGTCCCAGAACGAGGCCGGAATCGGCGCACCGGCGTCGGGTGCGCCACCGATCGGGCGCGGCTCGCGCGGCGGGCGAGCAATCGCGACGAGGCGCGCCACCGGCTGGTTGCGGCGACAGATCAGCACCTCCTCGCCGCGTGCCGCGGCATCGAGATACTCGGCCAGGTTCTCGCGGACCTCGTGGATGTTCGGCTGATGCATTGCCGTTCCTGTTCATGAACTTGTACAAGTATAGGGCGCAAGCGCCGGTGGGCAAATGCCTGGCACAGGCTGGCAGCGACGGCCTCCCTACAATCCTGCCTTCGCCCCGGTGCCGCGCAAAGCACGGTTCCCCAACGGCCGTCACCCCGGCGAAAGCCGGGGTCCACTGAAACGGTGGACCCCGGCTTTCGCCGGGGTGATGGTGCTTGTGTGGGCGGAGGTCAGCCCGTCTCTTGTCATGCACATTCCTGTCATTGCCCCCGGCAAACGCTTCACGCTGCCGCGCCCCCTCGGTTCGGCCGATGCGCTGCTGCTCGCCCGCTTCGCAAGCACCCAGGCCGCGCAGAAGAAGCTCACCGCCATCGTCACCGCCGAGCCCGCCGACACGCAGCGGCTCGAAGGCGAACTGGCCTTCTTCGCCCCGCATCTGCGCGTCGCCGTGTTCCCCGATTGGGAAACGCTGCCCTACGACACGTTCTCGCCGCACCAGGACCTGATCTCGGAGCGGTTGGCCACGCTGTGGCGCATTCGCCAGGGCGAGGTCGACGTCGTGCTGCTGCCGGCGTCGACCGCGCTGGTGCGCCTCGCGCCGCCGAGTTTCATCGCCGCCTACACCTTCAACTTCCGGCAGAAGGAAAAGCTCAACGAAGCCGCGCTGAAGGCGCAGCTCACGCTCGCCGGCTACACGCACGTGAGCCAGGTCGTGTCGCCCGGCGAATACGCGGTGCGCGGCGGCTTGATCGACCTCTTTCCGATGGGCTCGCCCGTGCCGTACCGCGTGGACCTGTTCGGCGACGAGGTGGACTCGATTCGCACCTTCGACCCCGACAGCCAGCGCAGCCTGTACCCGGTGCCCGAAGTGCGGCTGTTGCCGGGCCGGGAGTTCCCGATGGACGAGGAGTCGCGCACGGCATTTCGCGCCCGCTGGCGCGAGAAGGTCGAAGGCGACCCGACCAAGGTCCGCCTCTACAAGGACATCGCCGCCGGCATCGCGACCGCCGGCATCGAGTACTACCTGCCGCTGTTCTTCGACGAGACGGCGACGATCTTCGACTACCTCGGCAACGCCGCCGTGCTCGCGCTGCATGGCGAGATCGACGAAGCGCTGAAGCGTTTCTGGACCGACACGCGCGAGCGCCACCGTTTCCTGCAGCACGACAAGGAACGGCCGATCCTGCCGCCGGAAGACCTGTTCCTGAAACCGGAGGACTTCTTCACGTTGACCCAAGGGCATGCGGCGCTGGCCGTGCGCGGCAAGGACCCCGTCGACTGGGCTCGCCCGCTGCCCGACCTCGGCGTGGACCGCGGCGCGCCGGAGCCGCTGAAGAAGCTGCAGCTGCACGTGGGCACCACGCCGCACCGTGTGCTGATCGTCGCCGAAAGCGAAGGCCGCCGCGAAAGCCTGCTCGAACTGCTGCGCGACAACAGAATCGAGCCGCCCAGCGTCGCAACGCTCGCCGAGTTCGAGGCGAGCGACGAACGCTTCGCGATCACCGCCGCGCCGCTGGCCGAGGGCTTCTTCTGGCATGAGCCCGCGGACGGCAACGCGATCCAGTTCATCACCGAGACCGAGCTCTTCGCGACCAGCCCCACGGCACGGCGCAAGCGCAAGCAGGAACAGGTCAGCGACGTCAACGCGCTGATCAAGGACCTGTCGGAGCTGAAGGTCGGCGATCCCGTTGTGCACGTGAATCACGGCATCGGCCGCTACGTCGGTTTGATGACCATCGACCTCGGCGATGGCCCCAGCGAATTCCTGCACCTCGAATACGCCGACAAGGCCACTCTCTACGTGCCGGTGGCGCAGCTGCACCTGATCAGCCGCTACACCGGCGTCAGCGCCGAAGAGGCGCCGCTGCATCGACTGGGTTCGGGCCAGTGGGAAAAGGCCAAGCGAAAGGCCGCCGAACAGGTGCGCGACACAGCGGCGGAGCTCTTGAACCTGTATGCCCGCCGCGCCGCGCGCGAGGGATACGCGTTCCGCTTCTCGCCGCACGACTACGAAGCCTTCGCCGCGAGTTTCGGCTTCGAGGAAACGCCCGATCAGCAGGCCGCGATCCACGCCGTGATTCAGGACATGGTGTCGCCGCAGCCGATGGACCGCCTGGTGTGCGGCGACGTCGGTTTCGGCAAGACCGAGGTCGCGTTGCGCGCGGCCTTCGTCGCCGTTCACGCCGGCAAGCAGGTGGCCATCCTCGCGCCGACGACGCTGCTCGCCGAGCAGCACTACCAGAACATCTCCGACCGCTTCGGCAAGTGGCCGGTCAAGGTGGCGGAGCTGTCGCGCTTTCGTTCAGCGAAGGAAGTGAAGGTCGCGCTCGAAGGCCTCGCCGACGGCACGATCGACATCGTCGTCGGCACGCACAAGCTGATCAGCCAGAGCGTGAAGTTCAAGCGGCTCGGCCTTCTGGTGATCGACGAGGAGCACCGCTTCGGCGTGCGCCACAAGGAGGCGATCAAGGCGATGCGCGCCGAGGTCGACGTGCTGACGCTGACGGCCACGCCGATCCCGCGCACGCTGGGCATGGCGCTCGAAGGCCTGCGCGACCTGAGCGTGATCGCCACCGCGCCGCAGCGGCGCCTCGCGATCAAGACCTTCGTGCGCAACGAATCGACCGGGACGATCCGCGAGGCGGTGCTGCGCGAACTCAAGCGCGGCGGGCAGGTGTATTTCCTGCACAACGAGGTCGACACGATCCAGAACCGCCGCGAGAAGCTGCAACAACTCCTGCCCGAGGCGCGCATCGGCGTGGCCCACGGCCAGATGCCGGAGCGCCAGCTCGAAGCGGTGATGCGCGATTTCGTCGCCCAGCGCCACAACGTGCTGCTGTGCTCGACGATCATCGAGACCGGCATCGACGTGCCGAGCGCGAACACCATCGTCATCAGCCGCGCCGACAAATTCGGCCTTGCGCAGCTGCACCAGCTGCGCGGCCGCGTCGGGCGTTCGCACCACCAGGCCTATGCCTACCTGCTGGTGCCGGACGTCGAGGGCCTCACCAAGCAGGCGGCGCAGCGGCTCGAAGCGATCCAGCAGATGGAAGAGCTCGGTTCGGGGTTCTACCTTGCGATGCACGACCTGGAAATCCGCGGCGCCGGCGAGGTGCTCGGCGAGAACCAGAGCGGCAACATGATGGAGGTCGGCTTCCAGCTCTACAACGAGATGCTGGGCGAGGCGGTGCGTTCGCTGAAGGCCGGCCGCGAGCCCGACCTGCTGTCGCCGCTGTCGGTGACGACCGAGATCAACCTGCATGCGCCGGCGCTGCTGCCCGACGACTACTGCGGCGACGTGCACACGCGGCTGTCGCTGTACAAGCGCCTGGCGACCGCCGAGAAGCCGGAGCAGATCGACGCGATGCTCGAGGAGATCACCGACCGTTTCGGCAAGCTCCCGGCCCAAGGCCAGACGCTGTTCGACGTGCACCGCCTGCGCGTGCTCGCCAAGCCCTACGGCGTACAGAAGATCGACGCCGCGCCAAAGCTGATGGTCATCAGCTTCCGCCCCAATCCGCCGGTGGACGCCATGCGCATCATCGAACTCGTGCAGAAGAACCGCCACATCAAGCTGGCGGGCAACGACAAGCTGCGCATCGAACGCGACACACCCGAGTCCAAGGACCGAGCGCAGCTCATTCGTGATGTGCTGCGCTCCCTCGGCACCCCCCACCTCACTCAACCCGCCTGAGTTCATGCCTCAAGACTTCGCCCCCGGTCTCACCGTCGACGGATTCACGCCACCGCTGAAACTGTCCGACTTCGGCCTGCTCGCGCTCGACATGGACTCGACGCTGATCAACATCGAATGCGTCGACGAGATCGCCGATGCGGCCGGCCGCAAGGCCGAGGTCGCTGCGATCACCGAAGCCGCGATGCGCGGCGAAATCGCCGACTACAAGGAAAGCCTGCGCCGGCGGGTGGCCTTGCTGAAGGGCGTGCCGGTCAGCGCGCTGCACGAGGTCTACGCCCGGCGGCTGCGCTTGAACCCGGGCGCGGAAACGTTGGTGCGCGCAGCGCAGGCGGCCGGCCTGAAGACGCTGCTGGTCTCGGGCGGCTTCACCTTCTTCACCGACCGCGTGCGCGACCGGCTCGGCATCGACTTCACCCGGTCGAACGTGCTCGCCGTCGACGACGGCGTGCTCAACGGGCGCATGGTCGATCAGCCGTGGGGCGACATCTGCGACGGCGAGGAGAAGAAGCGCATGCTGCTTTCCACCTGCGCACAGCTGCACATCGAGCCGCGCCGCGCGATCGCGGTGGGCGACGGCGCGAACGACCTGCCGATGATGGGCGTGGCCGGCCTGAGCGTGGCCTATCACGCGAAGCCCAAGGTTCGCGAGCAAGCGATGGTCGCGATCAACGACGGTGGTCTGGACCGCCTGCTCGAGGTGGTTCGGCCGTAGCAGCCGGCGAAGCGTCGCCGACACGCGCGCCCTGCCGGTTGAGCCGGGCCTGATAGGCCGCCATCGTCTCGCGCAGCCGCGCGAGGTGCTCATGCTGCGAGCGCAGCTGAGTCGCCAGCTTGGTGGTGTGCCGCTCGAGCAGCGCGAGCCGGCTCTCGATCGTGGCGTCGCCCTGGCCGCGCAGCATGCAATAGCGCTGCATCTCGCGGATCGGCATGCCGGTCTCGCGCAGATGGTGCAGGAACGTGACCCACTGGGAATCCTGCGGCCCGTAAATGCGGTGGCCGTTCTCGTCGCGGCCGACGTCGCCCATCAGTCCCATCCGCTCGTAGTAGCGCAGCGTGTGGGCGGTGAGTCCGGCGTGTTCGGCAAACTCGCGGATGTTCATCGGCGGCCTGCCTCGTTCCCGTCAGTCCGGCTGAGGCATCACGACGATGCCGTCCTCGTCCGCGTACAGCCAGTCGCCCGGCCGCACCCAGACGCCGTCGAGCTGCACCGCCACGTCGCGTTGACCGGCATTGCGCTTTTCGGTCGGCAACGGCATCACCGCGAGCGCGCGGATGCCCACCTCGCACTGCGCAAGTTCGGTCACGTCGCGCACGCAGCCGTGCACGACGACACCGGCCCAGCCGTTTCGCGCTGCGGCGGCGGCGAGGTTGCCGCCGACCAGCGCGCGGCGCAGCGAGCCCCCGCCGTCGACCACCAGCACGCGGTGGCGGCCGGGCTCGTCTAGGGCCGCCTTCACGAACGAGTTGTCCTCGAAGCACTTCACCGTGCTCACTTCGCCGGCGAAGCGGCGGCGCGGCCCGAAGTCGCGGTACATCGGCGACAGCACGCGAAACGTGCCGCTGCTGTCGTCCTTGTGAACGTCGCACAGATCACAGGTCGAAAAGTCGGGAGTCGTCATCTCGGTGCTCGCGGTCGGGACACGAAACGTGAGTGTCGCACCGACGAGAGGCCGTGCACGCGAAAGGGCCGCTGCGCGACCCTTTCGTCGGCATCAAAGCGCCTCGCGCGGGCTGCGCCGGCGCGACACCAGCACCAGCACGCCGAAGCCCGCGGCCAGCAACGCGGTGACGTCGCACAGCCGACACCGGCGTCGACGCCAGCGAATACCATCCGCCCGCCCGTCCCGTGGCCTCGCCGCTCACTTCGTAGAAGTAGTCGCCGGCCAGCAGCGAGCTGAAGGTGAACGGGCTGTCGCCGGTGCTGCCGTCGAAGCCGAACGAGTCGACCAGCACGTCGCTGCCCAGCGACACCTGGTACAGCGATACGAGACCATCGCTGATCCGGAAGCCGCGCCCCCGATTGTTGGACAGCGCCGTTGCCGACAGCGTGGCGCCATCGTCGAGCGAGAACCGGTACGTGTCCTCGAAACTGCCGCGCGCCACCTTGTCGTCGCCGAGCTCCACGGCGTCGTGGCCGCCCCAGTCGGTGCTGACCGCGTGAGCGTGCAGCGCCGCCATCGTGAAGGCGGCGGCAGCAATCGTGTTCAATCTCTTTATCGGAATCCCCTGGCTCATTGCGTTGGAATGCGAAGCAGCCTCATGGGCCGCATCAACGACGCCATCACGGAGCGCACACGGCACCCCTTCGACGTCGCGAATGCTAGGAATCAATCGGCAGTCACAGTTGCGTCAGTCCTCGCAAGCTGTAATCGCGGCACGGCCTCGCAGCGCCGCGGCACGGCGGAAGCACACGCAGGCGCTGGCTTTGCGCCGCAGCACGTTTCGATACGCCGCTTCGCACGGAACGATGTGTGGGTACAACAAACCTCAGGCGTTGCGCACTTTCTTGAGCGGCGACTTGACGTCCTCGTGGCGCGCCGGCGCCATCGGCTGGTGTTCTCGCGCCGGGTTCAGGATGATGGACGTCGACGTGTCGGTGAGCAGGCAGAACTTCGAGACGACCGCATCGAGGTGGGCCACGTCGATGACGGCGATCTCGAGGATCCAGCTGTCCTCGCCGGTCACGTTGTAGGCATTGACGACCTCGGGCGACTGCTGGATCAGCTTGATCACGCGCTGGTAGTCGCAGCGGCCGACGCGAATGATCGCGCGGATGCCGTAGCCGAGGCGGTTCAGGTCCACCGTCGCGCGGTAGCCGGTGATCACGCCGGCCGCTTCCAGCTTGCGCACACGCTCGGTCACCGCAGGCTGGCTCAGGTGCACGCGCCGGCCGAGCTCGGCCATCGTGAGGCGGGCTTCGGCCTGCAACTCGGCAAGGATGTGGGTGTCGTGGGCGTCGAGTTCGATGTTCAAGGTGCTACCTCGCTTTGACCTGCAGATTCACATGAATTGTCGCTCGATAACCTTCAAGCTCCTATGGATCGAAGCCCTCTGCCTTCATAACATCGAGTCCAACGAGCATCCTCCCGTCGGTGACATTCCATGACTTCCCTCGCTTCTCGCGGCCTCGCTGCGCCCCCGTTGTCCGGCCTGCTGCTGCTGTGCCTTGCCGCCACCTGGCTGGTCTGGGGTTCGACATATCTGGCGATCAAGTACGCGTTGCTGAGCTTTCCGCCCTTCTTCCAGATGGGCACGCGATTTCTGTTTGCGGGCGTCTTGCTGATGGCCTGGATGCGCTGGCGCGGCGCGGCATGGCCCGACCGCACTCAATGGCGCAATGCGACGATCGTCGGTGCGTTGATGCTCGGCGGCGGCATGGGCGGCACGGCGTATGCCGAGGTGACGGTGGGTTCCGGTCTGGTGGTGGCGTTCATCGCCGTCGTGCCGCTGATGATCGCGGCGCTGAATCGGCTCTATGGCGTGAAGCCGGGCCGGCTCGAACTGGCGGGCATTGCGGTCGGACTGGCGGGCGTGCTGCTGTTGACGCAGGGTGCGGGCTTTCAGGCCTCGTCCGCCGGGCTGATCGCCATCGGGCTGGCGTGCGTCACCTGGTCGGTCGGCAGTGTGCTGAGCCAGCGCAGCCTGCCGCTCGCGCCGGGAGCGACCGGCTTTGCGAGCGAGATGATCTGCGGCGGCGCGGTCCTGATGGCGATGTCCACCTTCGCCGGTGAAAGGCCGACGTGGCCGCCGGAGCCGATCGCGGCGGCGGCGTGGTTCTACCTCGTCGTGTTCGGTTCGCTGATCGCGTTCAATGCCTACATGGTGCTGTTGGCACGCGCCAGCGCGGGGCTCGCGTCGAGCTACACCTTCGTCAATCCGGTGATTGCGATGATGCTCGGCGTCGCAGTCGCCGGCGAGGTCGTGACGTCGTTCGAGTGGCTGGCCGCGGGAATCGTGCTGGTCGGCGTGGTGCTGATGCTGCGCGGCAAGTAAGCCGCGCCCCGCCCTGCTCCGTCATACCGGCGAAAGCCGGTATGACGGGGAG